>NZ_JAAHFV010000411.1:0-5386 GCF_010672755.1 Moorena sp. SIO1F2 | reverse complement strand
GGGAATAGGGAGTAGAGAGTAGGGAGTAGGGAGTAGGGAGTAATAATCCCCCCTTGCCCCCCTTAATAAGGGCGGGAGAAAATTGACTGTACCTCATAAGTATGAGGAACGCTATATTCTATATATATACATATATAGATGATGTGGCGTCTTCCCTATGAAAAGGTATTATCAGTGATTTGAGCAAAAGGTTGCATGAAAATTGAGACACTGGCAGTGCATGCTGGCCATAATATTGACTCAGCCACAGGGGCAGTAGTGTCCCCAATTTATCTATCTACTACATTTGAACGTCAGCCAGACGGCAGCTACCCTCAGGGTTATAACTACAGTCGAGACAATAACCCGAATCGGGATAGTTTGGAGAAATGCCTGTCTAAATTGGAGGGGGGAGCAGCCGCCGCCGCTTTTTCTTCTGGTTCAGCAGCTACCTTGAGTATCTTCCAGGCTTTGTCTCCTGGAGACCATGTAGTTGCACCTCTAGATAGTTACACAGGAACTGGGTTTCTCTTGCGAGAAATTTTCGGCCCTTGGAATTTGGAGGTTACTTTTGTAGATATGGCTAATCCTACCACAGTCATGGAGGCAGTTCAACCCAACACCAAGCTGATTTGGATAGAAACCCCTTCCAATCCGATGTTAAGGATTACTGATATCAGCAAGATTGCCCACATTGCCAATCAGCATAATGTCTATTGTGTTTGCGATAACACTTGGGCAACACCGATTAGCCAACGTCCTTTGGAGTTGGGGGCAGATTTGGTTATCCACTCCACAACCAAGTATCTCGGTGGACACAGTGATGTCTTAGGAGGTGCCGTGATTACTAAGGTTAAGGATGAATTTTTTCACAAAATTAAAACAATTCAGATGGCTGGCGGTTCAGTAGCCGCCCCTTTCGACTGTTGGTTACTCCTGCGGAGCATTCAGACCTTACCCTACCGCATGAGAGCTCATTCAGAAAATGCCTTGAAGGTGGCACGGTTTTTAGAAGAACACTCCCAAGTAGAAGCTGTTCATTATCCCGGATTACCAAACCATCCAGGACATGGAATTGCTGCTGCTCAGATGAACCTGTTTGGGGGTATGATTTCTTTCCAAGTTAAAGGAAACAGGGAAGATGCCTTTGCCTTTACTGGCAAGGTTAAAGTATTTACACGAGCCACTAGCTTGGGTGGTGTCGAGAGTTTAGTCGAACATCGTGCTTCGATGGAATTTCCTGGTACCCGAACCCCAGACAATCTGTTACGGATGTCTGTTGGTCTTGAACATACTGATGATCTACTAGAAGATCTCACCCAAGCTTTAGGTTAGTGAGGAGCCGTTGCACATTTGTGGGATGTTACCATTTTTTGCACATAACTAAAAGTGGCTTATAGTCCCGCAATTAAACCCCTATAAAACGGTATAAAACGGGATTTAATATCGCAAAACGGACATTGACATTTTACTAGCGCTAGAGTATAATTAAAGGTGATTGACATAGCAGTTGACGATGCCCAAAAAACTAGGAACAACCAAGTTCAATCGACTCAGGTCATTCCCGTAGTGGGAATGACTAAGTCGATTGAACTTGAGTTGTTGCAGGTAATGAAAAAACTAGGCATCGTCAGGGCTGAGTCTTACAACAAACTAGGCAGCATTAACCATTGGGGGATGGACTGGAAAAAGGCTATCCCGGAGATTAAGAGTTTTAGGACTCCCGATACCTTGGGGTTGCCTGCTAAATTGATGGATTGGACTATTAACGATGTAGCAAAAGCAATTACAGCCCAACAGGCAGCTTGTTCCGATGCTGTAATAAAAAAAATCTACAAAAGGTTTCCAGGGAAAGACAATCAAAAGACCAGAAAAGAGCTTTGTAAGCAGCTTAAAAGTTGCGCTTTTATCAACAATCCACTACTGCATAGGCTTGTTAGAAAGGATTTCCAGCGGGGACATTCTTGGGTTGATAATCAAATAGTCTATCAACAAGTAGGATATAGATGCAAAAGGCTCTCCCGTAATACCTACGAATTAGAGTTAGCTGGACTAACAAGGGGAAAGAGGAATAAGGTACTTGTTAGATGTAATCGTCAAATAAGAGGTCAGATTCGGTTAATCTACAACCAGTTATTGCAAAGGTTTGAGATTCACTTTTTAGTCAATCATGGCAAAGTAGAAATTACCGCTGAACGTCGCCATGTAGGAGTAGACAAGGGGTATACCGAAGCTTTTTATGATTCAGATGGTCAAGCTTACGGGAAAGGATTAGGTAAGGCAATTACTAAAAAGTCGGATCGTATATGTGCTAAAAATCGAAATAGAGGTAAACTTTGGGCACTTCATAGAAAACTAGAAAAACTAGATCCAGCTAAGTCAGCTCGAATACTAGAAAACAATCTTAGTCGAAAAACAGAGAACAAGCGTTACAGACAGAATCAATCAGAAATAAAGGCGATTATAGGAGCTGCCTCCAAGTCTCTTTTTAGTGGCGAATCACTCTTAGTTTTTGCTGTTCGCGAAGCGTGGCCTACGGCCTTAAATTTAACACAACCAATAAAAAATAAACGCCAGTCCAAGGCCATGTCCCGTAAGCTGAATAGTTGGATGAAGGGAGTAATGCGGGATTCCTTACAAAAATGGGCTAATTGGACTGGGTCGGTTGTTACGGAAGTTCAACCTAGTTACACGTCGCAAATTGACTCTGTGACCGGAACCCTGTTGGGTAAAAGGAGCGGGGACAGTTTTACCAGGTTTAATGGGGTCGTGTTGTGCGGCTTGTTCCTAGTAGGAGCTGCCTATCCCAGGCAGGGTATGACTAGGGGATTCGCGGTGAAAACCCCGAACTCTAACTACCTGATGGATGGTGGTGAAAGTCCACCCCATTAAGAGATGATGTGACTCCTTATCTGGCCACACCGAGCAAGGTGACAACCTAGCAGAGTGAAGCTGGCACCAGGGCGGAATCAGAGGTGAAACAGATTAGCCACACTGCCGCTAAAAGGGAGACGATACGGATAGATTAACAAAAGTCCTAAAAAAGTGTCTTACCCCAAAGCCGCAATCTGAAGATATGCGAGATTTCACCCTCTAATCCTCACAGCGTTATAACACGAACAGCTGTAATCTCCGAGGAGAGGGTAGGCAAATTGGTTAGAAGTTACCGCAAGAATAGTGGAGCCTTTATAGTTAGTCGGCTATGGGTAAAAGGGTTAAAAATTTTGTAGTAAGGCTCCACTATTCTAAGGTTTCATCTCCGGACTGTCCTAAACCGTCATAACAATCTATCAGGTGGAACAAGTAAAAACGACAGCAAATAGGTCTAAGGACTAGTCGAACCTTAGTAAGCTATGTCAAGCTTAATCCCTACTGTCGGGTAGGATGCAGCCGGAAACTGGCTGCGGGTATCCAGAGTACACAAACTTTTAGGAGAGCATGGGTAGACGCATGTCCAATAGATATAGCGACCTTTGGAAAGGACAACAGTGGAAGAAACTCCGCCAAAATCTTTTCCGCCTACAAAAGCGCGTGTATAAAGCAGTTCGAGATGGTGACTTGAGGAAAGCACGGTCATTACAAAAACTGATTCTTAAATCTCGCTCAGCCCAATTTTTGGCCGTTCGACAAGTATCACAGCTAAATAAAGGAAAGAAGACAGCTGGAATTGATGGTCTGTCAAGCCTCAATTACAGACAGCGAATAGAGCTGGTAGAAACATTAAACCACTATGCCTCCGACTGGAAACATAGCGGACTACGGGAAATCCCCATTCCCAAAAAGAATGGAAAAACCCGGATGTTGAAAATACCAACAATCCCTGACCGAGCATGGCAAGTAAGCGCCAAGTTTGCCTTAGAACCAGCCCACGAGGCCACGTTCAGCGCCGACAGCTACGGGTTCAGAACAGGTAGATGTACACAAGACGTACAAAAACGCCTATTTCAAAATCTAAGAAGCAATAAAAACGGCACTAATAAAAATAAGCAAATTATCGAACTAGACATAAAGAAATGCTTTGACCGCATCGCACACAGCTCCATAATGGATAGATTGCTAGCACCTGCGTGTCTAAAACAGGGGATTTTCAGATGCCTAAAAGCAGGCATCAATCCGGAATTCCCAGAGCAAGGAACACCCCAAGGCGGTGTGGTCAGCCCCCTATTAGCAAATGTGGCACTCAACGGAATAGAGGATATACATCACAGTCTTCGGTACGCCGATGATATGGTAATAATCCTCAAGCCAAAAGACAACGCCGAGAAAATTTTGAATAAAATCAAGATGTTCTTAGCAGAACGCGGGATGGAAATCAGCGAAGAAAAGACCAAGCTAACTAAAGCGACAGATGGATTTGATTTCCTGGGGTGGAACTTCCGCGTCCAGAAAAACGGAAAATTCCGATGTATTCCCTCAGAGGAAAATCACCGGAACATACGCAAGAAAATCAAAGCCATAGTCAACAACTCGAATTATGGTGCTGAAGTAAAAGCCAAAAAGTTAGCCCCCATCGTACGCGGTTGGCGTAATTACCACAGCAGCTGCGACATGAGCAGCGCTCGGGACTCCCTATGGTTCATGAACCAGACCGCAAACCGGAAATTCCGTAAAGAAAAGAAGGTCAACCGGTATAAAGCCAACGAACTATGTAAAAAAGGATTCCCAAAGGTAGGTTACAAACAAAACCAACATGTAAATGTAAAGGGGACTAAGTCACCCTATGATGGCGACCTAGTCTATTGGAGCAATCGGAACTCACGATTATACTCTGATGCTACCTCTGAAGCTTTGAAAAAACAGAACCATTCCTGTGGACACTGTGGTTTAAAGTTCTTAGAAGACGAATCTGTACACCTCCATCACGTCGATGGAAACCACGACAATTGGAAATCTAAGAACTTACTAGCAGTACATCAAAGCTGCCACCAACAGATACACTGAAGCAAAGCGAAAGCTAAGGATATCTAGGAGCCGAGTGAGGGGAAACCTTCACGCTCGGTTCTGTTCGCGCAGCGTCGGCCTTAGCCGAAAGGAGAGGTGCTCCCCATAATAGGGGACATCGACTCTAACACAGGCTGACCACAATGCTGCCAAAAACATCAAGGATCGAGGTACAGACTTCGTTATTACTCGGTACATGACTAAAACCGAGGTACAGGCAGTATTGTTGCGTCGTACCGCGCGTTTTTTGGTTAGAAGTTACCGTCAGAATAAGGCAGCCTTTATGGTTTGTCGGCTATGGGTAAAAGGTTTAAAACTTTATGATTAAGGCCAGAGACGAAACCTTAGGAGAGTGGAGCCTTTATGGTTAGTCGGTTATGGGTAAAAGGGTTAAAACTTTATGATTAAGGCTCCACTCTCCTTACGGTAACTTCAAACCTTATTCTAAGGTTTCGTCTCCGGAAGG
>NZ_JAAHFV010000410.1:0-5402 GCF_010672755.1 Moorena sp. SIO1F2 | reverse complement strand
CACCACAGGCCATAATCGCTCTGCCGGTTGTAATTCAGGAGAGTAAGGGGGTAAGGGGAAAAGATGAATCCCCTCTGGCACCTCCAACTTCTCACTCATATGCCACCGAGCCTGATCTACAGTTAGAGCTGATTTATAAAGAGAATCTAAAGAAAGTAGGGGATTAAGTGAATATGGTGTAATCGTTATTTCTTAGTTATAGTTAAGCTATGTTGTGACTGATGAGCCGTCTACCTGCGATCGCAAATCCTCAACGTCAACCTAACCCGACGTGACCTGAGCGACTCAGAATGGGAAATACTCAAGCCTCTAGTACCATTACCCAAGGGGTTTGGTCATCCTATAGAGGTGGATTTCCGAGAAATTTTCAACGCCATATTCTATGTGCAACGGACTGGATGTCAGTGGGAAATGATGCCTCATGATCTACCACCTTATAGCACGGTATACAGATACTTCAAAAAATGGCAAAAAGGCGGTTTTTGGCAACAGATACACGATAAAATACGCCAAAAATTAAGAACAGAATTAGACCCGGATGAAGACTCAACTGTTGCCATTGCTGATTCAATGTCAGTGAAAACAACAGAAAAAAGGGCTCTGTCTACGGTTTCGACGGTGGCAAGAAAGTTAAGGGGCGTAAGCGTCACATTGTAGTAGATTCCCTTGGATTATTAATTGGTGTTTTGGTAACTGAAGCGAATGCCTCAGAACGATTAGGAGCAGTCGTAGTACTTAATGAAGCCAGGGATAAACTGTCGAAATTAGATGTGCTTTGGGTAGATCAGGGTTATTCTGGTAATAATTTTGCCCGTGCAGTTAAGGAAGTTTGTGGCGATCGCGTGAGGGTGGAAGTAATCAAGAGAACTTCCAAAACTTTTGAGCGGTTACCTAAACGATGGATTGTTGAGCGCAATGCATGGATGGTTGAATAGATTTCGACGCAAAAGCCTGGATTATGAGGTGTATTCAGATGTGAGTGAAGCCATGATTTATGGCTCTCTAATTCACCTTATGGTTAAGCGACTGGCAATGCTTTTGGTTTACTTTATAAATCAGCTCTTAAAGCAACGCAAGAGGCCAGAGGCCATAAGTAATATATAATCAACTATATAGGCATTTTGGGAAAGTTCAAAAACTCTAATCAGTGTTTACCAATTATTTGTAATTCAGGGAATCTTGAATGTCAAATATTGAAGTTTAAAGGTTAATGTGTAGTGGAGAGTTCAAGTTAATTTGAAGTTAATAAAAAAAGGTGTAAAAATTTTTAACAAACAATCCAAACTCAAGCTATGACTACACTTCAAGGATTAAGTTTACGAACCTAACTTGTTTAACTCAACCGAATAGGTGATAATTGGCCTCGGTGTATCTCAGTTTGGTAAAAACATTAGGCTCGAATCCTTAGAGCTGATTTGTGAACAGAGCTATAACCATTGCGGTGCAATGCTTTCAGGATTTAGGCTTATGTTTACTCCCTGAAGGGGTGACGAAATAGCCTGAAAAGCTTTAAATGTAAAGCGTTCACCATTTTGTGGTAAAAAAAAGATAGGTCTCTTTTGTTCAACAAGACCTACCTATTGACAATGTTACTTGCATTCTACCAAAACCACTTAAAAAGTCAACTTAGTAAGTCAGAATACTTATTTAGTCTAATTCTGCTTAGTCTCCTACAGACAATTAAAAAAGTAAATTTAGAAAAATTAGCAAATGCTCTATCAATTCCCATAAAATTTGAAAGTCGTAGAAAAGCGATGCAGTCGCTCATGGGGGTTCCCCCCATGAGCGACTGCATCAAGACAAGAATACAACGATTTTTATCATTGCCTAATCTGACGATTGAAAAAATTTGGTTTCCAATTATCAAAACCTGGTTATCAACATACTTCACAACTGAGCAATTAATTTATGTAGCGATATACCGCACAAATTGGAGTCGAATAAATTTCCTCATGATCAGTATAGTTTGGGATAAAAGAGCTTTTCCTATATATTTTGAATTACTTCCCAAATTAGGGTGTAGCAATATTCATGAACAAAAAACTGCCCTATCCTCAGTGATGCCACTTTTAAAAAACTATAAAGTTTGTCTATTAGGGGATAGAGAATTTGGCTCGGTCAAGCTGGCACAGCACCTCCAGTCCTTGGGTGTCTATTTCTGCTTACGTCTTAAGAAGAACGAATTTATCGAAGTCAAAAATAATATTTTTATTCAATTAAATAATTTAGGCTTAACACCAGGATTATCTTTTTTTATCCAAGGAGTTAAAGTGACCTTGAAGTTACCGTAGAACAGGGTAGCCTTATTACCAAGACTTAAACCTATGACTCACAGACTGCCGACTATAAAGGCTACCCTGTTCAAGGTTTCATCCAAGACCCGTGGTTTTATAATTTTTAATGTGGCTGGTAAGTGGCAACGTAAAGTCAAGAAAGTAGCTTCGTTCGCGTAGCGTGGCCAAAGGCCAAAGAAGGATGGTTTATTCTTACAAATTTGGAAAGCTTAGAGTCAGCTATTTCAGCTTATAAAAAAAGATTTGATCTTGAATAAATGTTTAGATATTTTAATACAGGTGGTTATAATATAGAGGAGACTAAAGTTGAGGGTAAACGGCTTATTTCTATAATTTTATTAATTGCAATAGCTTACACTTCCTCAACGATTCAAGGTCAGCATATTAAAGCGATGCAGCGCGGTCTTGGGGGTTTCCCCCATGACCGCGCTGCATCAAGACACGTCAAGGAATACAAAACTATGTAGCTCGTGTCAAAGAATATGGTCGTAGGGAGCGGAGACATAGCAGTTTTTACATTGGTTTATATGGCCAAACTTGGGTGAATTTAAAGGATGTTTGTTTAGAATTAGTCACCGAATTAATGAAATGAAATCCTAATAAACGAAAGTATTATCAACGAGGCCTAAGGGCTAGGTTGCTTATAGAGTCTGCGTTTTAACTTATTTCGTCGCCCCCTCAGCTTATTTCGTCGCCCCCTCAGGTTTACTCCTGCTTACCTGAAATCCATATCTGTCAACGGATTTCAGCTCTTAAGATTTACTTTATAAATTACCTCTAACCTCTAATGCAGAACAAAACGACTGAGACAAACTGTACACATAGTCCTAAGTTAGGCTCATATAGCTTGGTATCAAAGGCTATATCTGAAACAATTTCTAGTTCTCAATTACTCATTCCCCTTATAAGCACACAGATTTGTGATGTAGCTGTTCAAGCTATAGATGTTGTGATGATGGGGTTATTAGGAACTCAATCAATAGCATCAGGTGCTTTGGGAACGGTTGCTTTTGCCACCGCTGTTTATGTTGGATACGGAATTGTATCAGGGGTAGGGGCAATGGCAGCTGAAGCAGTTGGCACTGATGAGCCTGAACAGGTTAGTTATATTTTATTTCAGGGGTTATGGTTACTTATAATTATATCCTTACCCATGGTTTTGCTCTTGTGGTGTGGTGGTTCTTTCTCAGGTTTAATCGGACAAGACAAAGGCGACTTTTTCCTCGTCAAAAGTTATGCAAATGCAGTTATATGGGGACTCCCAGCTGCTATTGGATTACTAATTGCTAAGGATATTGCCTCCGCTGTTAATTATCCTCAATCGATAGCTGTCATTGCGGTGATTGGCCTGGGCTTAAATATTCCTGTTAACTATATATTGATGTTTGGAAAATTTGGATTTCCAGATTTAGGACTATCGGGTATTGGCTGGGCGAGTAGTTTTATTTATTGGCTTACGTTCTTAATAGCTATCGTTTTATTTATGTTTCATCCAAAGTTTGACAAATATAGTTTTTTTGGTAATTTTTATCAGCTCGATCCAAGACTTATAATCAAACTTTTTCGTATTGGCTATCCGATGGGGATTCACTATGGTACTGAGATAGCACTTTTAAACATAACCACGTTGCTGATGGGATCTTTTGGTACAGCTACTCTAGCAGCACACCAGATTACAATTCAAACTGTAGAAGTTTTTATGGCAATTCCATCTGCTATTGCCTGTACTACTGTTGCTAGAGTGGGGTATGCCTATGGAGCTAAAGATGCGATGGGAATTAGAGTGTCGGCATTTATTAATCTTGCTATTGGTGCTTTCTTTTCATTGTTAGTGATAATTATAGTTTGGGAATTTCCCAAGCAGGTTGTGTCTATCTTTATAAATCCCGATGATCCAAACTATTTTAATACAAAAGCTACAGCAATCTCCTTTCTCTACATTGCAGGTTTTTACCAATTCGCCTATGGACTTCAAATGAATATGACTGGAGCCTTATTAGGCATACAGGATACCAAAATCCCTATGCTCATCAATTTACTTTCATTCTGGGGATCTGGACTCGGAGTGGGCTATTTACTAGCAATGCCTTTAGGTTATGGTGGTATGGGCTTGTGGTGGGGATTGGTTCTAGGCCCATTGATATCCAGTTTATTACTCGTCTATCGTTTTCTATTTTTAAATCGTCAGAAAGGGGATCAGATTAAAGATGTTAATCCGGCAGTAAAATAGAGTGCCTTTTTAAGGCTAAAACTCCTGGTAATATCAAGTTGCATTAAATAACCGTAATCTGGGGGGTGACATGCAAGCTAAAACCCTTACTGGGTAATATTTTCAGCCGATCTGTTACAAAAAGATACATGGTGTTTTGGGCGCTTCCTTGGACGTAGTTATAAGGGTTTGAGCTTTCATAAAATCACAGGAGGGTCAATTTGGGAGTTTATCAATTCTTATGATAATTGGCATCAAAGCCTTATCTAGTAAGCTTTTCAGGGCTCATGTCACCCCCTCAGAACCGTAATATATGAGAGATGCAAGACAATGGTCCAAACTGATGCCCAAGCGAATCAGCATAGAACCCCATCTGAGTATAGAAGAACATTAACAGCGCTATCGTCAAGGGAAAGATCCGATTGAACGCTCCCACTATCAAATCATCTGGTTGCTAGCCCTTGGCAGAACCAGTGAAGAAGTCGCGCAAAGTGACTGGATATAAACGAAGTTGGATTTATGAACTGGTGTGGGGCTACAACCGGATTGGACCTTTGACCTTGGGAGATGGTAGGCGTAGAAACCTGTTTTGCTCCACCTCTTTTAAGGGATCAGCAACAAGGGCAATTAGATCAAATTTTGTCAGGTCCAGCCCCGGATGGTGGGCTGTGGAACGGTCGCAAAGTTGCAGACTATCTCTGTGAATTATTGGTTCGAATTGTCTGACTTCAACTTGGATGGCGGATTCTCAAGCAAATGGATTAAAGGGCTGAAAGTACCTCGACCAACAATCACCAATTCATATCTCAACAACAACAGCAGTGGAAAAAAAAACTGGGCTGTGAAGTGGAGAAAGTGCAAAAAGAACACCCCTGGGCCGAGGTATCGGTATGGAGTCA
>NZ_JAAHFV010000041.1:0-32271 GCF_010672755.1 Moorena sp. SIO1F2 | reverse complement strand
ATTGTTAATAATGACTCTCCTAGACTGATTATAGTAAATTAGTAGTTGAAATGAGCTTAACCCCTTAAAGAGCAAGGAATTCAATAAAATAAAAATACATTTTTAGTAAAATTGCATTTTTAAATTACTAATTTACTATAATCAGTCTAGGAGAGTCTTTATTGTTAATAATGAATCAAGGCAAACGCATCTAAATTATAGAAACGTTACTCAGAAAAGATTTCAAACTTAATAAGTTAAAATACTTATCATATGAATCTCATATCCAGTAGGCATTTCAAAATAAGATGCGTTTACCCTGAATAATGAATCGAGGTTTACAAATTACTTAATTAGTAACTTGTCCTGATTAATTAATGACGGCTGATTCCAGAGAAGCCAATACCTACGGACTTGGAACCAGTTACTCCACCTTGCTCAATAGTGATGAAGACGCTTTCTTGCTTAGTAGCAACGTTATTACCTGCATCGCTAGAACCTTCAGATGTAGTACCACCTGAAGCGGTAATACCATTAATGTCTACGCTAGAGGTAATGCTGGTATCGAAAACTTCAGTTTCGGTGATGGTGCTGCTGGTGTTGAAAACGCTGGTGACATTGTTGTTGAATGTTATTCCAGCAATAGTAGTACCACCTTGAACTTGGCTAGCGTCAACGGATTCTAGATGGTTTAAGTCAGAAATAAGCATTGATTTTCTCCTTGTTGGTTGTTGATGATGAATCGAGATTTAGAAACTAATTAATCAGAAACTTTTCGTGATTAATTACTAACGGCTGATACCAGAGAAGCCAAGACCTACAGACTTGGAACCAGTTACGCCACCTTGCTCAATAGTGATGAAGACGCTTTCTTGCTTAGTAGCAACGTTATTACCTTGATCGCTAGAACCTTCAGATGTAGTACCACCTGAAGCGGTAATACCATTAATGTCTACGCTAGAAGTAATGCTGGTATTGAAAACTTCAGTTTCGGTGATGGTGCTGGTGGTGTTGAAAACGCTGGTGACATTGTTGTTGAATGTTATTCCAGCAATAGTAGTACCACCTTGAACTTGGCTAGCATCAACGGATTCTAGATGGTTTAGATCAGAAATAAGCATTGATTTTCTCCTTCTTTGTTGTTGATTTTATTTCTGTGGAGCAGCTTTGTTTTAGCTGTTGATATAACTATATCCATATTCCCCTAGGCATGTCTCGCCAATTTGGCTTCAAGCTTTTCTTTTTTGAAAATCACTGGATTTACTAAAAGGATGTAGTCAGCAGTAACCAATTCTGGATTAGTTCAAAGATATTGGTAATATTTATGGGGTTTTATTCAAGTAAATTATTATGAACAAACTTGTAATTATATCTAATATAAAAAAAAATGAACGCCACTTTGGCTTGATAGTAATGCTTGACTATTCCCACAACTAGTGACCAGTAACCGATTCTGAATTAGTTCAAAGAGATGGGTAATGTTGATGGGGTTTTATTGAATTAAATTCTTAGTAATGAACCGGTTATTATATCTAATCTAATTAAAAAAATGAACGCCACTTTGGCTTGATATTGATGGTTGAATCATCCCACAACTAAAGTAGGTGCTAAAGTCCGTGGGATGTCGAGTCATTAGTTAATAGCAAAGAAAACAGCGGAGCAGGGAACAGGGAGCAGGGAGCAGGGAGCAGGGAGTGTGGGAAGTGTGAGGAGAGGGGGCGTGTGGGGCGTGTGGGAAGTGTGAGGAGATGGGGAGATGGGGAGATTAAATTAATAATGTGTAGCCCTGTGAGGGCTAAGAATTGGTATAACCTGAGTTCGATATAAGCGATCGCTTGACGAAAGAGTAAGAAATACAAGGGTTGGGCAACTAGGGTAGATTAAGGCTTTCAGGGTTACGTCGAACTTAGGTTAACTAGGGATTAGCCACGCTTAAACCCTTAGATTAGGCCCGCTTAACCATTAACCGTGCCACCTAGCCCTAACCCTCAAAACTAAATTGACAAAGTACTAGGGCTGTTTTTACTAGGGCTATTTTTACTAGGGCTATCTTTCCTAGGGCTGTTTCATACCGGTCTGTGATCAGATCAAAAAACGCCTCGTCCATCAACACGGACAAGGCAGTTCTTAATGAATTAGTTTGACCACAGGCTTAGTCTGATCCGGTGTAGTGCTAAGCAGTAGTGGTAATGACAAGGAGCATGGGTAGGAAAATGATTACACCTGCTCACCACAGGGAAACCAAACAGTCTCGCCGTAAATAATCCGCTAATTTCTTGAGCATGGATTCCTCTTCTTCCAGTTCAGCGATCAACTGCTGTTCTTGATCCCCACCGTGGACCTGTGAGGTTTTCTTGCCAAGCTTCTCTACATAAGCCAGATCTTTGATCTGGCTCAAACGCTTCCGTGCATTCAAGGCTTTAGTGCCATTGTTCATCATACTAGCTTGCTTCTGTAAGATCATATCCCGGTTTTGTTTGAGCAAGCGGCTGTAGGTTCTAGAAGGCATGTAGTCTAGGGGGTTATGGCCCGCAAAGCGTAGCATCAACACACAAGCCCAAGAATACTTGCCATCAAGGATGGCTTCCTCGATCTCGCTAAACTTATCGGTATCCATCACTTTGTCGAGCTTGGTATTGGCAGAAGGAATACGATAGGTCATGGTTATTTCTGATCCTGTAAGTCTAAAGGTCAATAGTTTATAAGGTCGGGTGCAGTTAACTTGCAGATTTCAAGGAATTACTAGCAAGTTGACTACTAAGAATTAACGGTCAACTGTTAACCGTCAACGGAAAACGATCAGTCAGTGATGAAAATGAGACAACAGAGCACTATAGATCGATGCCACTTTTTTGCAGCTGTCGCATCGGATCCAATAAGAAATCGATAATCCGACGGCGGCGGATGATGATGTCAGCATTGGCGGTCTGACCAGCCTTAAACCGGATGATTTCATCATCTTCAATCACATAGTCACGGTCAAGGGACACTTTCACCTTATAGACTGAACCCATTACTTGATCAGCTTTAGCATCGGAAGAAATGGAAATCACCGTGCCTTTGATGATGCCGTAATCCTGATAGGGATAGGCATCAAATTTCACTTGCACCGGCATTCCTTCGTTAATAAACCCTGCCTCCCGAGTAGGCAAACTTGCCGATAGCACTAGGGGGGCACCTTGAGGAGCGATTTCGGCGATGCTATGTCCTGGTTGCACGACTTGACCAGTATTAGAAATGTTGAGGGAAGATATTATCCCATCCACTGGCGCTTTAAGAAACTTCTGTTTGAGCCTGGTTTTAGCAGTATTGACCAGGGTTTCATTTTCAGCAATTCTAGCTTTGATTTGGGTCAGTTCTAGTTCTAACTGTTGAATTTTCTGCTGTGTTTCTAAGCGAGTGGTGCGTCCCGTCGCTTGCCGATGCTCTAATTCTGCCTCTAGTCGCTTGATTTCTGCTAAAGTCTGTTCTAGCTCACCTCGGCTTTGGCTAGTCGCCGCTTCGCGATCGCGTATACTTTGCTGAGCTTGAAAGATTTGTTCGCGAGTACTCAAACCCTCTTGCAGTTTGCTTTCGGTAACAGCACTTTGGCTAGCACGAAAGCTTTGTTCTGCTTGAAATACCTGTTCTTTGGAGATTGCTCCTTCTGCCAACAGAGGCTTAAGATTATCGAGTCGTTCTTTAAGAGCCACTACATTAGCCCGCCGTTGCTGGAGCAGTTCTTGGGCTGTCGCCTGCACCAGCTTCATCCGTTGTAATCGTTCGCGATTAGCGGCTTTAGCTAACTGATGTTGAATGATTTGTTGTCTAATTGCCGATGCACTAGCTTGTGCTCGTGCGATCGCAGCTTGTTGTGCTTGAACTTCTGCTTGGGTAATCTGCTCACGAGTTTCTGCTTCCAGACGGGTTCTTTCAAGCAGTCCTTGCATCTGAACTAACTTAATCCGGTCGGCATTAAGCACTTTCTCTAAACGCTCTACTTCCTGAGTAGCAAGCTCTGTATCCAGTTCCACCAAGACTTCCCCAGCTTTAACCGCTTGCCCTTCTTTGACCTTAATACTAGCAATCTTCCCTGGCTCAATCGGGTCAACTTTATAAACGTCCCCTTTTGGCACTAAGCTTCCATGAGCTTTACCGACTTCATCAATCTGCCCAAACGTTGCCCAAGCCACAAATATCGTACAGAAGCTTAACCCACCCAACATCAGCAGCCGGGGAAGGTTCGCCGGAGGCTGGTCAAGGGTAGTTTGTATGGAGGTTGACCATTTGGACGTACTAGGAGCATTGGCAGTATTGGTTCCTACCTCTGTGCTGGGTGAGGCTACAGGCTCTTGGTCATAATCAGGTCTCAGGCGACCTGATGGCATTAAAACGACGTTACCCTGACGACTCGTAGCCGCCTCAGGTGGGGAGTTGATTGGTTTTGCTTGTGTCATGGTGGTAGATCACGCTAAATTAACATTTTAGGGAAATGACCAATGTTTTGGGAAAGTCAGCGGCCAATTCTCTTGCTGCCCTTAGCTTCGCGGGGCGAGTTTGGCATTGTTGGGCAGACCGAAATCCTTGGCATTACCTGACTCTACTTGCCCCTTTTTCAGATAGCTTCAATGCACCCCAAGATCAGAACTTAAACCCTTCCCCTTTAAGTAGCCGTCGGTCGGTCAAACCGCTTGGCTGAGCACGCTGTGAGGTGTGGACTTGAGCAACCTAACCCCTAGGGTTAGGCTCTCCAAGTTACCTCCGTCTCACCTTTGGTGGGGTAAATGGGAATCAATTAAACAAAGGAATGGAATTAAACAATCCTGTGAGTGTGCGTCATGGGGGATTCTCAGGGGATTCTAAACGGTTGCGCTTGAGATGGGTGTGGAGCCATATCTAAACACGTTTTTCTCCCCTTCTGTTCACACAGGGGTTTTCCACTTTTCTGATAAAAGATCAATTTCATCTGAGTATGTTGCTAAATTGGCAGATTTTTGTTTTTTTTTTACAAAGCTTGACATAGCGATAGCTAGCTTCAAATTTCATTTGTCCTTAGTCATTAGTCCTTTTCACATCACTGTGTTGCCAAATTGGCAAATTTTTACATAGTTTGATATAGTCATAAGTAGCTTCAAATTTTATTAGTCATTAGTCCTTTGTGACTAACCAGGGTCTGTTGGTATTTACAAATGACTAATGACTAAATAACTAATAACTAATAACTCATGACTAATGAGCACTTGTTAACGATATATTAAAGATCTAGCTGCTGCTGCGCTAGATGATAGTAAAGACCTTGACGATCCATGAGTTCCTCATGGTTGCCTTTCTCGACCAGAACACCTCGGTCTAGGACAAGGATGCAGTCAGCATTGCGCACTGTAGAGAGGCGGTGGGCGATGATGAAGGTAGTGCGATCGCGACTAATGCGAGCTAAGTTTTGTTGAAAGCGGCGCTCGGATTCTGTATCTAGGGAGCTAGTCGCTTCATCCAGAATCAGAATCTTGGGGTTGCCCAATAGGGCTCGGGCTATGGCAATCCTTTGTCGCTGTCCACCAGAAAGGGTAGATCCTCGCTCTCCGACTTTAGTATTATATCCCAAAGTCATACCTTGAATAAAGGCATGGGCTTCTGCTAGTTTAGCTACCTCTACGGCTTGATCCAGGCTGAAATCTGGTCGGTAGAGAGTGATATTTTCGACAATTGTCCCCGAGAACAAGAAACATTCTTGGGGTACCACACCCATTTGAGAGCGCAAGGATTGGGGAGAAATATGGCGGATATCGTGTCCATCTATCAAAATACGACCATTAGTCGGATGATAGAGACCTTGGAGTAGCTTCACCAAGGTACTCTTGCCCGAGCCACTGCGCCCCACTAGAGCTATGGTTTCTCCAGCCTTAACGTGTAGGGAAATATTCTGTAGGATATTGCGATCCTCATCCTCCGAGTATCGGAAGGTAACATCTTCCAATATTACATCACCCTTAATCTCAGGTAGAACCAGCATCGGTTCTTGAGGATTCTCCTCTGGCTTAGCAGATAAGACATCATTCAGCCGTTCTACAGACACCAAGATTTCTTGAAACTCATCCCAAAGATTCACTAGAGCCAAAATTGGACCAGTCACTCGGCCAATGAGCATATTAAACGCGACATACTGACCGATAGTAAGCTGCTCATTAATTACTAAGCTAGCGCCAAACCAAAGTAAAGCGGTGCTGCTGAGAGTATTAATTAGAGAACTAATTGACCCCAACCCGTTCGCTAGGTTTCTACCTTTAAATTGTACATTCAACTGATTGGTGAGGCGATCTTCCCAGCGCCAGCGCACTTCTTGTTCCGAAGCCGCCGTTTTTACAGTAGCAACCCCTGACATCATTTCCACTAACATAGAATTTTGTTGGGCTGCTTCTTTAAAGATTTCCCTGGACACCTGACGTAGAAACGGACTGGCGATCACAGTCAAGATGGCGATGGGTAAAATCGTTGCCAGCACCAGCAAGGTTAAGCGCCAATTGTAGTAGAGCATCAGTCCAATATAGACAAACACCATCACCACATCTAGCCAAGTAGCAATCGCTTGCTGAGTTATAAAACCCTGAATTTTTCCAGTTTCCTGAATTCGGGTCAGGATATCCCCCACCTGGCGGGATTCAAAAAACTTCAGAGGTAAGGTCAGGGTATGGTTTATGAACCCACTGACGAAGGTGAGACTAAGCCGATTAGAAAAGTAGTCGAGTAAGTAGCGTCTGGTTATACTAACCCCAATCGTCCAAATGCCAAAGATGATTAGACCAATGGAGAAGACATTGAGAGTGACCAGGCTTCTGTTGACAATCACCCGGTCAAGAATGATCTGGGTAAATAGGGGACTAATCAGACCAAAAACCTGAAGGATGAGGGTAGCGAGGATAATTTGCAGCAGAACTGAGCGATGGGGCCATAGCAACCCCCAAAACGGCCCTAGAGAGCGTTTGTCGCTGGGAGTAACTGCTAGTTGGGGAGTTGGATCCAATAGCATGGCATACCCAGTCCAACCTTGGAGAAAGTCTTTGCGAGGAAGCGATCGCTTCCCCACTGCTGGATCAGCAACGAGTACCTTATTACCCTTTACTTGGTAGACAACAATATAGTGATCCCCTTCCCAGTGAGCAATCCAAGGATTACTCCGATCGGCTAAGCGACCTAAAGAAGCCCTGACTGGACTAGCTTGAAAGCCTAAACTTTCTGCTGCTTTAGATAAACCTTTGAGGGATGAACCAGAACGGCCCACTCCTGCCAGTTCCCGCAGGGAGTTGAGAGCAAACCGTTTACCCCAATACTGCCCAATCATGGCTAAGCAGGCAGCACCACAATCCGAGGAAGCTTGCTGCTCAATAAAAGGATAGCGCTGCCAAAACCTTAGGAATCTCCAACCCTGCTTTGCTGGTTTGGGAAAATCAAAGCTTTCTGACTGACTCGGTTCAAGGGGCGTTTGTTGCTTAGGAGGTTCTAAAACTCGCCGAGTCGGTCGTGCTCTAGTCTGGTTTGGATGTGGTGACGGAGTATGGGTCTTGTTAACTAGGCGTTGATGGGATGGAGATTTACCGTCACCATTTTTAGCAGTTTGCCTGTTCTCCTGATCTGGTGACTCGGTGGAGTTAGCCAAAACTGGTGCGATCGCGCAAGCCGCTTGCCAATGCTCTTGAGGCAGCTGGTAAAGCAATACATCAGTTTGGGCAATCCAATCTGTTGGTACTGACATCGGATATCCCCAACTTTCTCCGATGCTAGGAAATGGAGCAGAGGAATTTGCCTCTGTTCCTTCTGGCGTTCCCATTTGACCACTACGTAGCCAGCAATGCCCAGCTTGGGAAGAGGACACCAGAGACTCCCCAGCCTCAATGCGTCTTTCTACGATGTAGGGCAACAGTTGATTTAGGGTAACAGCGTTAAGCGTACGCAATTTGGTCAAAGTCTTGAAGAAAATTAGGCATTGCCGGTGCTGGGCTTGTTTCCCCAGGATTTCCGACCACTTTGGCAACCTTTCCAACCAAGGCAAGAGTTGATTTAGCGAAATACGAGCAACTTGTCCTGAACTCGCTGCGATCGCTCTGTAAGGATAGGATAGACTACCTAAGAGATCATAGGCACCAAAGGTTTCCCCTTCTTCGAGTACCTGTATGGAAACCTCCCGCTGTTTTTCAGCATCAAAGCCTAGTAGTCGTACCCGCCCCTGACAAACTAGGTAAAGATATTGGTGATCTTGTTCAATCTCAACAGAATCTTGGGATAGCTCTGGTTTAGTATAGGCAATGATTTTATCCCCTAGCTGGAAGTGATCAAGGTCAAATGATTGACTAAATTCATAGTTGAGCTTTGGATCAACTGAGTCTAGGGTCAAGCTTTGAAGCACTACTGATAAATTGCTAGCAGGGTCTGGGTTGATGGCAGACGGTGGTAACCCATGCTCTGCCGAATCCCTGATTATATTCTTCATATGTTAAACATTGAAAATTGATTTTTAACAATTAACCATTTACAATTAACCATTTACAATTAACTACATTTAGTTAGCTAATAACTTAGGGTTTGTCAAGTCATTAACCGGCTCTTTACCAATAATTCACAAAAAATTCACCAAAACTTTAAGTAAACTTCATTTAAACTTTAAATTACCCCTATAGCATCTGGTGTAAAGTAAACCCAGACGGGTAGGGGGTAGGGAGATAGGAGGTCAAGTCTGAGTCAGATCATCAAGCCAATAGATGTCAGCTAGATGCAAGCAGATAGGGCGGTTGATGCGAGTGCAGTTCAACAGATTAAAAGGGAAGACGTTGACAAGTAGGCTCTGCATCAATCATCCATCAATAATCCATCCAACTGACCTAGGCAGGTGGGTTTTGTTCAGACTTGATGAATCTCCCAACTTTCCCGCTTAGCTGACTAGACCTTACTAACAACCTGTGATTGTGAGACAGGGGTTTTGCCAACTGGATGCTTACCAGCTTGACTATTTTCTTTGATTAACCGATTGTAGGTTCGGTAAGGGATGTAATGGAGGGGGTTGTAGCCAGAAAAACGCAGAACTAACACACAAGCCCAAGAATACTTGCCTGCGATGATAGCTTCTACGACCTGGTTAAGCTGCTCATTAGTCATGACTTGTTCAGAGCTCGTAGAGGTTGATGTTGGTTGAGATGTTCTACTAGTTGATGGTCTACTAGTTATTGAAAGCAATTTTTTGGCCATGGTAATCACCCAGAATTAACGACATCTTGTAATGGTCTATACCCAACTGGCAAAGGGAAGTTGCCAGTTCACCGGGGTAATAATTAAGCCTTGGAACAGGTTAAAGATTATTGCAATTGCGACCCATCTCTTACTATGGGGTTTTAGCTCATAGTTCTTGGTCTAAACATTGTATAAACACGCTTTGCATAAACACGCTTTGCATAAACACGCTTTGCTGCTACAAACTACCGTGGGGTACAATAACAAACTCTCAATCCAAGGATTAATCGGTGGCACATGTTGAGGCTCATTTACTCAACATATGCCACCGTGAACATTGGCCACAATGGATTCAACAACTGCTGGAGTAGAACAGAATTGAGTTTGAGATCAATTACCAACTTAAATACTTGCCAGTGGGGTGGGATTTTTCCAATCAGCCCCATATCAGTCCCTTGTAATGCGGGCAGAGCAGTGATTGCAGTTATGTCACAGAAGACTTTCAGGAGATTGAACATCCCTTGCAGTAAGCTGATTTCCCCCTTTTTGGCTCCCACCGATACTGATACGTTTGACGATAGCACATCATTCCGGAAATAGCTGCTATCCTGTTCAATGGCTTCAGTGCCAACACCCGTGTCGGAGGTGTCAGATGTAAGAGCCCTCAGCAATCTGTTCGAGATAGTTAACCCACAGCACTGCCAGCCATGGCTAGGGTCGTCAGTGGGTTTCAAAGCTACTGTTTTAAGGTTCAATTTGCTAAGCACCCCTGAAAAGCTCTTATTAAAAAGCTGGATTAGAGAACGCGGCGATGGCTTCCGCTTTCCTAATGGTATGTTCATGAGTATGTCGGATAATTTTTTCAAAGTTGATGCTGTTGTGACACCTAATGTTACACCTAATTTTTCACAATACCAGAGGCTTCCCTAAATAGACTAAGCGCAGATGTAGTGAAACATTGATCCTATTTCAGGCCCGTTACAACAACAAATACAAACCCTTATTAAATTCCTCTGTCTTTAGACAGAACACTTTTCTGTTGTCTGGAGTAAATCCCCAAACACCTAGACACCGAAACAGATGAGCACCTGAATTTACAAATCTTCTAGAGTTTTTATCTAGAGTTTCTGTGTGGCTAACTGCTGAGCTGAGCGCTTTAAGTATATCTACTCAGCCTTAGCTCCATAAAGGCGATAGCGTCTAGCCTGAAGTAGTTACAAGTTCTATTAAAAAAGCTGGCCGAGTGAGCTGAAACAATAAAATCACGCTTCTTGAGCATAGTTACCCTCTTTGATTATTTCAAAAAAGACAAATCCAAAATTGGATTAGTTTGGCTGTAAGGTTGATGAAGTTATATTTCACGCCGATGCTCTTGAACGTGAAACTTTGTTCATCTACAAAAGGAAATCTAGTAAATTCGAGGGGTGGTTGTCAAGCGAAAACTCACATTTATTTTAGACATTCACATTTTATTCATATTTTCTTCACAAAATGACCAAGATTACGCAAATTTCACAGAATCTTCACGTAATCTTGAGTAAACTGACAAGGAAATCTAGGAGCTAGATGTCACCCTACTCAACTTAAAGGGAAATTTCATGAAATCTTTACTATATCTTTACTAAAACTTGCTCCAGCCCCAATGTAAATTTTTGTGACAAATATCATGGTCAATCTGCCCCCTCTGTCCCCTCTTACGGTCTATTCTCCCTCTGGGGCTAGTGAACTAAGGGACTTCGTCAAGTGTAGTCGGCTCAGTGACCAATTACCATTTACCAATTACCGTCAATCATTGCATGAATCAGCAACGCCCTCCCTATTGCTGATCCTCTTGGCTTTATGACGTCATAGAGATTGCGATAGTTGAACATCGGAGGTGGCATCAGGGAAAGGCAATCACGACATTGACTGATCTGTTAGGTTAATACCCCGTGCAAGTGTTAAAATCAACCATCATCTGTCTTTTTACTAACCTATTTTTATGAGGCGGTTAAGACAACTCTTCCAAAAACTTAGAGATGCAGGCAAAGATGAGAATTTCTTATACGGGCTAAATCTGTTCGAGGGTTTTGTTTCCAAAGTTCTCTCTTTGGTGATGGTGGTGGTAATATTGGTGGCACTTAGTAGCCTAGTTATTTCACTAGTTAAAGAAATAACCAATCCAGAAGCAATAGTTTTGAGCAAAACACTTTTCAAAATATTTGGACTGTTTCTAAATATTCTCATTGCACTAGAAATTTTAGAGAATATCACCGCTTATCTGCGAAAACATGTTATTCAACTTGAGTTAGTTGTTGTTACGTCTTTAATTGCCGTTGCCCGTAAAATCATTATTCTTGACCTGAAAACCACTTCTGGAAGCCAGGTTATTGGATTAGCAATTGCCATTATATCTCTATCAATTAGTTACTGGATTATACGGAGTACTAGCACAAGAAAACATTATTAATGAATAAGTTTGAGAAGATTATGACTAATTTTTTCCAATTTGAAGCCGATTTTGTGGATTATTTACGCTGTATTCCTATGCAAGTGCGAATGAAATTAGACACTTGCGGCATCAAACTTAAACTGAGCCACTGGCATCAGTTTAATCAACAAGAGCGTCAGCAACTGGTAGAGTTACCCTGCACTACGACCGAGTCAATCCAAAAGTATGGAGACTATGTTCAACAGCTAGTTATCAACTATACAGGAAAACCCGCTTCTAATTTACCGGTTGATCCCCAAGCTCCCTGGATGAATTCTCAGGTAATTCCAGCTACCGTGGCGGAAAAAGCTATGGAATTTGGAGTCGTAGTAACTACTCAACAGTGGGCAGCACTAACTCCGATCCAACGTTTTGCCCTGATTAAACTGACGCGCCCTAGTCATGAAAACAAAAACTTTTTACCAGCACTCAAGGAATTCCAATTAGTTGTTGTTGACAGTTAACCTACCCGATAAGGGAAGCATCAGGGGAACTTTAAAAAACTCAGAGCAAGTCAAATATGCCGATTAAATCTCGATTAGCTTAACTGCTAGAAGTACCTACCTGATCTACCACGACCTGATCCCGACAAGACTGGTTTTGGGCTTTCTGTATTAGCTCTCGCATTTGATCAACATTATCTAAGGCTGAATTAAGCTGGCTTTGACGTAATTCTGATGATAGGTTAGACTGGTTAAGTAGGTTTTCTAGAATAGCTTGAATAGTGTTGAGCAGGATACACAGTTGATAATCTTGACTGGTACCCAAGTTACTTTTGGGATAGTTTAAAGCCTCACACTGTTGGGAATGATTTAATCCTTGACCCTCTATCCGTTGTGACAAAATCACTGTTAGTTCTCTGTTTTGGTCTTTGTTGGGTGGCTCTGATTGATGATTAAAACTATCTCCTGATAAAGCGATCGCATTTTCTGGAACCTCCCCAGACTGCTCACCAGGGGTAATCGCTTTGTGGGATTTGTTAACAGATTCTTTTGCTGGGTCTAATTGCTCAACGGTTTGCTGCAATGTCTCCACAATGCCATACATTTCCATTGGGTCAAACACTCGCAGCAGGGTGGTTTGGGTGACAATACCGATTCCTTGACCCCAATTCCAAGACACCACCAATCGCCGCACACGACGCTTTTGCATTTCCTGATGAGCTGTCCATAGAGAATCTTCAGGACTCAGCAGAAATAGAGGTGTACTCATGACATCCTGAGCCTGGACTTTAGACAAATTCAGCTTGAGAGACTGAAATTGGACAATATCCCGCTCTGTGACAATCCCCACTGGCAGACAGTTATCCTCTCCATTGTCCGAGGTAATCACCACACAACTAACTCGGTGCTTATTCATGAGTTGGGCTAAACTCAATACTGAGACAGCTGGAAGCGCATGAACCACCTGGGGGGTCATCACTTCTGATACCCGCCTTAACTTGAGCAGATTAGCTGGTCGCAATACCTGGCGAATTCGCTCTGGTGAGACAACACCCACGAGCTGACCGTGATCATCCACAATTGGTAAGTGGCGAATCCGATAGCGACGAAATATGAATAAGGCGGCAAAGATATCCCGACAAGCAGTTTGAGGAAACGTAATCACCGGCTGTGCCATGACCTCAGCTACTGTTACCTCTTCAAAGTTAATTCCATTAGCTGTTAGCCGGACAATATCCCGCTCAGTAAAGATTCCCAGCAACTGGTCTGAGTGCATTATCAAAACGCAGCTAGACCGTGGCTCACGAATGCTGAGCTGGTCTGACGGTGAGTGGAAATTCGGCAATGAACAACTTTTGCCTCCCTCCTGACTCATCAAAGCAATTATGTCTATTAGGAGAGTATCAGGAGCAACGATCAAAGGCTGATGGTCAATTGCCTCTTCTAGGGTTGGGGCGCAGATAAGTCGGTCGTTGAGTTGCATAATTGATTTGATGGGTGAACTTCCTTGACCTACGACCGCCGCCAACCGCTACAAACTATGGCGCTGGTGTCATGGCGCTGGTGTCTTTACTGAGACTGCTCAGTCAAGGATTTTTATTTTGTCTTGCCAGCGGTTGCGCGATGAAGCGAACGCGCCCCGCGTGGCCTACGGCCTCAGCTTCCGCGCTTGAGCGAACGCATATCCATGAACTGCTTAACCATCAAGACAAAACCCATAAAGATACTGGTAACCTTGGGTTTTGTAGAGGGATGTTACGGACAAATCCCACAAATCCAGAAATAATATGCACATAACTTGTATAAAGGTATATAATAAATAGATGTTACAGCAAAATAATCTTTAATCCTTATATGACATAGCTTTTGGCTTTCAGAGGTTGCCAGGGATACTGGGACTTTAACCATTTGGGCTTAGGGGCAAATAATTAGGCATTGCTGACCTAGCTTGGCAATTGTCCGATGGGATTGTCCTATGGAATTGTCCGATCAGCTTCCCTGGCTTATCTAACGTTCTGTTTAAGGTATTATAACTACTTTACCAGCTTGGAGCTTACTGATTTACTTACTGATTTAAGTTCCCTTGACTGGGTTTTTGAGGCAAAGTAGACACCCTAGGGGTTCTACCGTATAGCCGGTCTAAAACCCGCTTAACCGAGATCCGTTTCCACTGCTGACCACGCTTGGTTGTATAGCCATGCTGATTGAGCCAGTTAGCGATTTGTTGTAATGACTTGCCCGATTTATGGTGACGGCGAATTAACTCAATTACATGCTGTTCTTGGGGATCATCCACCAACTCACCATTTAGGGCCCGTTGACCGAAGGCCGGTGAACCATAACCTGCATAGCCACCCATAGTTGCCTTCGCTTGTCTACCTTGGTTTAGCCTTTCGATCAGGCTATCCCATTCCAATTTCTCAGCAGCCATAACTTAATGCATCAAGCAACTTCATAACAACCATGGTAAACCAAACTATAGCCTTAGCCATCCTGGTTATTACAGCTATTACAACCGATTAACCGCCCTTCTTTATTAAAGGAAGATAAAAGGGGTAACCATGTTGAGTGTTATTGACTTTTTACCCTTTACCGTTGACTATTAGTTTGTGGTAGTTTTTCAAAATTTAAGGAATATATCATGAGTACAGTTGCTTACATCAAAGACAGTGAATTTAAGTCAGTTTTAACCTCTGAAGTTCCAGTCGTCGTTGATTTTACAGCCCCTTGGTGTGGGCCATGTCGTAAAATTGCTCCTTTAATGGATAAACTGGCTGAAGACTACAAAGATCGGGTTAAGGTCGTAAAAATCGATATTGATGCCGACAAAGCTACTGCCAAAAATTACAGTATTCGTAGTATTCCTGCTGTGCTGATTTTTAAGGGCGGTGAGGTGGTAGAAACTATTGTAGGAATTGCTCCCTATGATAAATTTACTGCCGCACTTGAACAGCAACTTTAGGTTTAATTAAAAACATAAAAATAAAAAAAATTTCTGAATTATGAGTTTAATTCTGACTTATTTCCTTCAAGCAATGACATCTAAATGAGGAGAATCGGCAATGGAGACAACTCAATCAGTCCGATGTCCCAACTGTGGTAATATGGCTCAACGTCACTACTTAATCGGTTCTCAAGCATCACATTATGCTTGTGCTGGAGACCAGGTCACCAAAACTGAATGCCCAGGTTGTGACTATTTAATGGTAATCTGTTCTGTGAGCGGTAATGTGATTGAAGCTTACGCACCAGGTAGACAAGTTATGGCTAATTCGGACAAATTTACCGAAGTAGTGCAGGGAGAAAGTCCTGCTCTTATAGAAGTAGGGATTAATCGCCGCAACAGGTTAGTGGCTAGTAGAAAATATCAATTAACTACTGTAGGGTAAAACAGGTAAGCTATCAGCTAATAGCTGATAGCTTATGGCAAAAGGGGACTGGGCTCTATATTTTTTATATGATTTCAATAATAGACAGTTGAAAGGCACAACAGCTGAAAGGCACAACAGCTTATCGAGTATACTGCTGAATTTTGGCTTGAGCTCTGGGATAGACGGAGGTACCTTCAGGAATCTGTTTCAAATAATCCAAAGCCTTAGTGTAGTTTTTTAAAACAGCTTGGTTATAAGCCATCTTTGAAAGATACTTAGCCCTCATTTCCTGCTTAGCGGTATAGTCAACAATTTTTTCCTGAGCCTTAGGATAGGCATCGGTATGTTTAGGAATTTTTTTCAAATATACCAATGCATTGGTAAAGTCTTGCTGAGCGGCTCGATTGTAAGCCTGCTGAAGAAGAAAGTTCGCTTTGATGTTTCGCTTTTGAGTGTACTCCGGAACTTTTTCTTCAATTGTAGCGTAGGCTTTTGTTCCCTTTGGGATTTGTTTAAATGTGTTGAGTGCACCAGTAAAGTCTCTCTCGATAGCCTGGTTATAAGCTTGCTCTAGTAACTGGTAAGCTTCCTTCTCAAGATTGGCTTGAGCTTGGCTGACCATAGGTTGTATTTGCTGTTGCCAGAAGACAATATTAGGAATCTGACTAGCCTGCTCAACTACTTCTAGCCATTTCTGTTGCTCAAAGGCGGTTTTGATCTGGGGGAATAGGGCTTTGGCATCTTGCCAATCTTTTTTCCACTGAGCGATCGCACTTTGAGCATCTTGATAGTTTTCACTATCTTCGGGTATCGATTTTACCAGCTTCAGCGCTGCGTCTAAATCCCCTTCCTGGTACTTTTGCTCAGCCTGTGCTAGCTTAGTTTCTGCCTGGTTGCCACCCGATGAGAACAAGTAGCCTCCAGCTACTACTAACAAGGCTACAGATGCGGAAACTCCCATGGCGGTGAGATTAAGTCCACTAGACCTTCTGGTAGGAATAGTAGGCACAGAGGGATAATAAATGTCTTCTGTTTCCTCTGCTTCTCTGTTTCCTCTGTTTCCTGTGTTGGAAGAGTCTCTGGTTCAATTGGCTCACGCAGAGTATCGTCAGTTTTTAGTTTGTAGGGGTTTGGGGATGTTGGTGGTGCTGAAGACATTGGTAAGTTTATAGATGGTTTAGAACTAGTTAAGGAATCGAGTGCCTCCAAAATCTGATCAGCAGACTGGTAACGGTCTTTGAAGTAATAGCGCACCATCTGCTGAATAATGGCAGCGAAATCTTTAGTGACTGTGGCGTAGTCCTGCCAAAGGGCTTCTCCGGTTAATGGGTCTTCTTCTAGCTGTATGGGTTTGAGTCCTGTGAGTGCCTCAATGCCAATCATCCCTACAGCATATAGGTCACTACAGGGACGAGGTTTACCCAGAACCTGCTCTGTTGGTATATACCCGAATGCGCCCAAGGCCGCTATGGCACTAAATTGAACACCAACTAATGGTGTGCGCACCTGCTTAATACCGCTAAAGTCAGTTAAAACTAATTTGCTATCCTCTGATCGTCTGATTAGATTGTCTGGCTTGATATCACCATGAATCACCCCTTGGCGATGGACAAATGCCAAAATCTCTAAAACCTCTTGTAGCAGATTGATTACTCTGCTTTCACTCCAGGGTTGATTGAGTTCCTCACTCAGGGGTCGTCCAGGGATGAAATCTTGAACTATGTAGAAGCTATGGTCAATTTCTAGACAATCTAAAATTTTGGCAACTTGGTCATGCTGACAGATAATCTCCAAAATTTTAGTTTCACGATGAAATATATCTTTTGCAGCTTGCCAGGAGTCAGGGTCATCAGTAACAGGACGGAATTGTCTAACAATACATTCGGGATTTCTGGGTCGGTAAGTGTCTAGCGCAATACAAGTTTGACCCCAGCTCACACGGTTAAGGATTTCAATAACTTGATAACGTCCATTGATTAACTGTTCTGGTCCTGCTCCTGGGCTAAACGCTAATCTAGACATACGCTTCTTACTAACCGCTTACGTTGATGTTTGCTGTGAAAGTGTTGATGGTGCTTCCATCGCAAGGAGAGCAATAGGCCGAAGGTGCCGAAGAATGGAAGAATGGAAGAATAAAGTATTTCTGATCTCCGTGATCTGAGCTATCTCCCGTATCTGGCCGTCAGACTAGATACTATTGAGCAGATTAAACAGGCCTTAGGGGGGGACAGATAGTAGAGACGGTAGAATTTGCCAAGAGTTTCAGATCAGCCATCACGAATGCCTCAGATCCGTTAGAGACTCCTCAATAAAAGTCACACTTAATGTATTCTTCAGCCATCAGCTACTCGATCCGGATGGTCAGAAACAAGCTCTGTGCAAAGGGCTGATGGGATAATGGTATGATGGGATAATTGGGTGATATGTAGTATTGTTTTTTCGATTTAATATTGCTGTTTGCCCTTTTGCCTTTATCCTGGAGAAGGGGCGATAGTAACACAAGCATGACGATTCATCAAAAACAATCAATCCAAATTGCCGTTGTTGGAGACATTCATCAACTGTGGGAACCGGAAGATGCTATAGCTCTTGAGCAGTTGGGTGTGGATCTAGTCTTATTTGTCGGGGATTTCGGCAATGAGGCGGTGGATATAGTCCAGATGATTGCTGCTATTGACCTACCCAAGGCAGTGATTATGGGAAACCATGATGCTTGGTATACTGCTTCGGAATGGGGAAGGAAAAAGTCTCCTTATGACCATGAAGTAGAAGATAGGGTACAGCAACAGTTGGACTTACTGGGGTCAACCCATGTGGGTTATGGTTACCTTGACTTCCCAGATTTGAATCTCTCTGTAGTTGGTGCTCGCCCTTACAGTTGGGGTGGGCAAACTTGGCGCAATAAGAAGTTTTACAGGGAACAGTATGGAATTAATAGCTTTTCTGAATCAGTGGACCGCATTCTAGCAGCAGTCCGTAGTGCGGCTTACGAAACGGTAATCTTAATCGGTCATAATGGTCCGACGGGACTAGGTGATCAAGCAGAAGCTCCCTGTGGTAAAGACTGGTATCCTGCTGGTGGTGATCATGGGGACCCGGATTTGGAAGATGCGATCGCAAAAACCTATTCCTTGGGTAAAAACATTCCCTTAGTCACCTTTGGTCATATGCACCACATCCTAAAGCACACCAAAGACCGACTACGAACCATGATTGTTACTAGTCCGGAAGGGACTGTATATTTAAATGCAGCCAGTGTCCCTCGAATTATCGAAACCGATACAGACCGATTGCGGAATTTTTCGATAGTGTCTCTCAAAGGCGGTATAGTGGATCAAGTCTCCCTGGTCTGGGTGGGTAAGGATTACTCAGTGGTATCTGAAGAATTGCTTTACCAGGCTTCTGAAGCGTTGCTGGTATAAAACAAAGTTTTTAACTGGCTAGAAATAGTCGCCATCCGAGCCCACGGATTGTTAATATAGATTTGCCTGGAGAGGTGGCAGAGTGGTCGATTGCACTCGACTTGAAATCGAGCGAGCCGAAAGGCTCCGGGAGTTCGAATCTCCCCCTCTCCGTTTTATATTTTATATTTGTTAACAGTTGAGACTTGAGGGTTGACGGTCAACCCTCAAATTTTTTTTCTTGATGCAAAGGGCGAGTCAGAAAGTAGGTTTAAGTTCATGTAGGGTGGGCAGTGCATCAGACAGATAATGAAGCTTGCAAAGCACGTTGGTAGGCACTGCCCACCCTACGATTCATGACAATGGTGCAAGATCTCAGTTCACGTAGGTTTAGTTTGCTCCATTGCCCATAAATCCCATTACTAGGCTGTCCGGAGCCAGGAAATGACTCAAATGATAAGCTCGCTCTTCAGTCTTGAGCAAGATTTTCTCATAGAGATAGCGGGTGGCTCGATCGCCCAGGCTTTCTGCTTGAGCGGCTTGACTGCGTACTAACTGAATGATTGACTGCTCAGCTGCCAAGTCATGCTCTACCATCTGGCGAGAGTTATAAACTCCATCAGATTCAGGAGTGAAGCAGCACAATTCAGCTAATTTGGCAAAACTAGCGGCTGGAATTCCTCCTAGTCCATTCAAACGCTCTCCTAAGTCATGGACATGATCTTGAGCATCGTCGTAGCTTTCTTCAAAGAACTTATGCAAGGAGTAAAACTCTGCTCCTTCCACAACAAAGTGGTGTTTTTGATATTGCAGGTACAACCCTTGGAAGCTGGCTAAAGCAATGTTTAATCCTTCACAAACTGGGGTGGTAACGTTTTTTTCCAGCAAAATTGGATTGTCAGCAATTTCACCAAAGGAGCGTAGTAGACCCTGAGTTGTAGACATAATAGTGTTCTCCTATCGTTTTCATTAAGTGTAGCTTATTGCCAGGCTTTTATGTAGGCTAACACATATCATTTTATTTAACCTAGACTCTCAAAGGTCCCTAATAACACAATTTTTAACTTCTTCAGAACCTCTGTTGACGATAATTTGTGATAGATTAGTTGAGAGATATTTTCTATTAGTCACGACTCCGTGAACGGGATTTGTCTTGGTTAAATCGGATTAAACCCAGCACATTGCCAAGATTCAGTCCACAAAAATGGCCATTTTTAAGGTTGATTAAAGAAAAACAGTTTTCCTAGAGGTAAATAACTATGTCTAAGTTGAAAGAGCCAGTCTCAGAGTTTAGTGTAGTAGGACAGTTATTAGACTTTGTCATTAAGGATGGCTATAAAATCAAGTACTTAAGAATTACTGTTTCAGATATCGAATATTGGATTAAGTTATCTAAACCTCTCAGAGAGAACTTAGATCCAGCCATTATCCCTGGGGCGTGGATTGAGGTGAGTGGCACCAGTAAACTAAAGCTCAAAACTGGAAAACTTAAACTGAAAGCCTATGAGGTGAACCTTGCTGCTCCCCCCCACCAGCAGCCAACAACTGTTTTGGTTCCCAAAACTCCCACCCGCAAAGCGAGCATTTTAGTTTGTCAGAAATCCAGTTGTCGGAAACGGGGGGGTCAAGCGGTCTGTAATGCGATCGCATCGAGTTTAAAGGACCATGGTTTAGAAGACCAAGTCAAGATTAAAGAAACTGGCTGCCTCAAACAGTGCAAACATGGCCCTAACCTAGTGATGATGCCAGACAAAGCTCGCTACAGCCAAGTGGCTCCCCAGCAAATTCCCACCCTGATCGAACGACACTTTGTCGGAAGTTAGCTCATCAGTGGACTTCCGTGATGATGCACCAAATACCAAGAGCCAGCCATAAGCTCAAACATATTGGTTGCTATGGATTCTGCCTCAATCCTTCTACCCTTGCTCACTTGCAACACTTTTTCTAGCACAACAACGTAGGCAATAGTTTCCCTGACTTCAGTAGCAATAATCTCTGGTTCAATTTCCAGGTATTGGGTATTCTTGAATATCATTTCCCAAGATGAGCTAATCTCCCGCCAACCTTTGATTACATCACGTCCGGGGTGAATACAAAGACTACCAGTGCCTTGAGACCAGACCTTACTCATGGCTTCAATGTCCTTTTTCTCAAAAGCTCTATAAAACGCTGTGTTGGCGGCTAATACGTCTGTGCGATCGCTACTCATAGTTTTTTGTTGAGTTTCACAATTGTGAATAGCTTTAATTATATATAGTTAAATCGAATTAATCACATCTAAGCAGTCAGTGGTCAGCCGTCAGCCGTCAGCCGTCAGCCGTCAGCCGTCAGCCGTCAGCCGTCAGCCGTCAGCCGTCAGCCGTTGGCACCTCAAGTATCGTGGCACAGGCTTCGACGCTGTGACCTAACCCATAGCGCATAAGCTGTTCAAGTACCGTGCGCTATGGGCATAAACTCATAGCTAATAGCTGACCGCTGATAGCTGATAGCTGATAGCTGATAGCTGATAGCTGAAAGCTGAAAGCTGATTGCTGATTGCTTACGGATTGCGCTCTTGGAGCCGTATCATAAATATGGGTGAGATTATGTTAATGGTGGCATGGAAACAATTTGGGAACTCGATTTTTACTCCCGCCCAATTTTGGACGAAAATCAGAAGAAACTTTGGGAAGTCTTAATTTGCGAGAGTCCTTTGGACATCAATCTCTCACCTGAGACACTGTTTCAATACGCCAGTTGGTGTCCCAACCAGCAGGTGAATTCAATTTGGTTGGGGCAGGCTTTGGCAGATGCGATCGCAAAAGCTCAACAGCCACCAACCAAGATTCGCTTCTTTCGGCGTCAGATGAACAATATGATTACCAAAGCCTGTAATGAGCTGAATATTCCAGCTCAACCCAGCCGTCGCACCTATGCTTTGGAGCGATGGTTAAAACAAAGGATACAGGACTTTTATCCCAATCAACCGGGCTATGACCCCGCAGCCGCTGCTTCCTCATTTGTCCGTTATCAATCCCCCATCCCGAAACCATTACCCGATGCCTTGCAGGGACAGAAGTGGGCAGTTGTAAGTCTACAAGCCGCTGCCTTTGAGGAAATGAATGAGTGGGAGATTGACTTTGGTGAAGCTTTCCCGGTCTCGATCATGGACATTGCCCCAGAAACGCCCATTCCCGGTCTGATTATATTTTCCCAACGAGCTAAACCCCTAGCGGCATGGATGTCAGGTTTGGAGCTATCCTTTGTCAGACTTGACACTAGCGATGATACGCCAAAGTTCTTACTGGAAACTGGTGCCAATGATAGCTGGATTATCGCTAACCTGACCAAACCCCAAATTCTGGCAGAGGCAAAAAGCTTTGAAGAAGCAAAGCAGAAAGCTAATCTTGTCCATTTTCTGGCCGTACAATCGAGTCCAACCTCAGAACGGTTTGCCGGATTTTGGCTATGCCGGGAGTTATAAGACAAGGCAAAAGGCAACAGGCAAAAGGCAAAAGGCAAAAGGCAGAAGGCAGAAGGCAGAAGGCAGAAGCTAAAAATAAATTGTGAGTAATTTTTCTTACCTACTCCCTACTCCCTACTCCCTACTCCCTACTCCCTACTCCCTACTCCCTACTCCCTACTCCCTACTCCCTACTCCCTACTCCCTACTCCCTACTCCCTATTCCCTTTGCTATATGAGTGCTGAAACTATACCCCAAGAGCTGCAAGCTGAACAACTGTTAGACTTAGCAGCTAAATCAGGAGCGACTAGTGCAGAGGTTTATCAGTCGCGGACGCTTTCTCGTCCTGTGTTTTTTGAAGCTAATCGGCTCAAACAAATCGAAAGTAGTCAATCGGAAGGGACAGCGCTACGGTTATGGCGAGACGGACGTCCGGGACTAGCAGTGGGCTATGGAGCAGTGGCAGCCCAAGATTTAGTAGACCGGGCAATGGCCATGACTGCACTCAATGAACCGGAATCCATAGAACTGGCTGATGGTCCTAGCGCTAACTATTCCGACTCACCAGAAACTATACCGATAGAAGAACTAGTAGCAATCGGCTCGGATGCGATCGCATTAATTCGCGATGCCTACCCAGAAGTATTGTGTACCGCTGAGTGGGAATGGGAGTCAGAAACCACTAGCCTAATTAACTCCGAAGGATTACATTGCTCTTACACTGACACAATCCTCAGTTATTTCCTGGGGGTTGAATGGGTTAGGGGTGAAGACTTTTTAAGTGTCGGTGATGGTACAGAAATTCGATTAAGCCCATCTGAGCCCAAGGAAACCCTAAACACTAACAAAGTCCTAGAGCAAATTTTACAACGCCTCAACTGGGCAACGGAAAATGTCTCTACTCCGAGTGGTCGTGTGCCAATTTTGTTGACGTCTAAAGCAGCGGATTTGCTATGGGGCACTGTGGAAGCAGCCTTAAATGGAAAACGGGTACTTGAAAAAGCGACCCCCTGGAGTGATAGTCTAGGTCAGGTGGTTACCTCAAAAAACCTGACCCTGTTTCAACAACCCAATCCTGAATTTCCCTACAGTTGCCCCTTTGATGATGAAGGCACCCCTACCCAATCCCTAGTATTTATCAGTGAAGGGCAATTGCAACAGTTTTTTTGCGATCGCACTACCGGTCGCTTACTGGGAACTGGCACAACAGGCAATGGATTTCGCCCTAGCCTAGGCAGCTACCCAACCCCTGATCTAGTCAACTTACTGATTAAACCAGGCCAAGGGTCACTCAATGACTTAATTCGACAATTAGACCAAGGATTAGTCATAGACCAGATTCTCGGCGGTAGTGCTGGCATCTCCGGTGACTTTTCCGTCAATGTTGAGTTAGGGTATCGAGTCCAACAAGGCAATATTATTGGTAGAGTCAAAGACACCATGGTAGCTGGGAATGTCTACAATACCCTTAAACAGTTAGTAGTACTAGGTGATGATGCTGACTGGCAGGATAGCATCTATACACCCTCTCTAATTGTGGAAGGACTATCGGTAACCTCTAGTCATTAGTGGGTTAGTTGTAACTAGAGAAATTATCCTGGTATTTAGAAAGTACCTAGGAATAATCACTAATGAAAATTAACCCATGATCAATCAATGATCAATCCCATTACCCAATGGCTGATCCCCAAAAGAAGTCTTGCCCTTGCCGAAGCCTGTCTGATTGGATTGGTCTCAGGACTCTCAGCAGTATTACTCAAACACAGTATTGGCTGGTTAGGGAGTTGGCGGCTTCAAGCATCTGTGATCCTACCCCCTAGCTTTGCCCTACCTGCTTTTGGACTCTGCTTAGGATTACTGTGCGGATTCCTGATTGAGTTTCTAGCATCAGAGGCAACAGGTAGTGGCGTACCTCAGATTAAAGGTGCCCTTGCTCGGTTTCCTATCGCGATGAATTTACGGGTGGCTGCGGTCAAGTTGGTCAGTACGATCCTATCTCTGGCGGCGGGAATGACCATGGGACGGCAAGGCCCAACGGTTCATATTGGAGCAGCTTTGGCAGCTCAATTGACTCGTTGGGTACCCACCTCTCCTGATCACCGACGTCAAATGATTGCTGCTGGGGCTGGGGCTGGATTAGCCGCTGGGTTTAATGCTCCCCTGGCTAGTGTAGCCTTTATCTTTGAGGAACTGTTACCAGATTTATCTAGTATAACTCTGGGTAGTGCTATTATAGCATCCTTTATTGGTGCGGTGGTTTCCCGGCTCTTGGGTGGAGGTACCCTAGAGCTGAATCGGGAACTAAGCAACTTTGACCACACCAGCTTTTCCGCTCTTGAGATTCCCTTCTATTTATTGTTGGGGGTGTTGGCTGGATTGCTAGCAGCTTTGTTTAATCAGGGAATTCTCTCCAGTCTGAATTTTTACGACCGCCTCAAGCTCAGCTTACCATTGCGGATTGGTATAGCTGGGATGCTTGGTGGATGTATTGTAGCACTGCTACCGGATCAGTTCCATAACAACAGTGGTTTGCGGGAGTTGTTGATCACTGATGATATCGGCTGGAAATTTACCAGTCTCGCTTTTGTGGTCTACTTCTTACTGACCATAATTGCCTATGGTTCTGGAGCACCAGGGGGGTTGTTTCATCCCTCCCTAGTTTTGGGTTCCGCATTAGGCTATTTAGTCGGCATCGGTCAGTATCACCTGCTCGGATTAGGTGTTCCGATTACCTACGCCTTGGCAGGGATGGGAGCATTTTTTAGTGCCGTTTCCAAGGTACCGATCACAGCCATTGTGATCGTGTTTGAGATGACAACGGACTTTGATTTAGTCCTACCGTTAATGATCACCTGTGTGGTTTCCTACCTAGTTGCTGATCAATTAGCAAAAGGGTCTCTCTATCAACGTTTGTTGGAGAGGAAAGGCTACAGCTTGCCTCAAGTAAAGGTGGATAAAAGAACCTTAGCTGGTTTGAAAGCATCTGACATTATGCAGCGCCGGGTAGAAACCCTAGGGAGTCAGATGACCTTAGATCAAGCCATTCAGACCTTTAGTAACTCTAGTCATCGCGGCTTTCCAGTAGTTGCTCAGGGTAAATTGGTCGGGATAATTACTCAAGAAGATATTGCCAAGAACCGAGACCGACTGCCTGGGAATACCCCTATAAAAGAGGTGATGACTCCACAACCGATAACAGTTAGACACAATGACACCTTAAGCCACGTTCTCTACATTCTTAATCGTTATAAACTCAATCGGTTACCTGTTCTAGAAAACAGGAAGTTAGTTGGAATTATTACCTTTAGTGATATTATTCGTGCTGAAGCTAACCAACTCAGTGGGGAAAAAGAGCAACTAGGACCAAGTCCTGATCCGTCCTATGGCGTCTATTATACTCGCGCTCCAGCTACCGGCAGTGGACGGATGTTGGTTCCCCTAGCTAATCCCCAATCAGCACCAGTATTGTTGGAAATAGCTACTGCTATTGGCCAGGTACACGACTATGAACTTGAGTGTTTGCAGGTAATACCTATCTCCCGTAGCAGTAGTCCTGCTCAGACAGCAGTTGATACTACTAAAAGTCGCAGATTGCTAAGGAAAGCGGAAAGGCTAGGGCGACGGAGGGAAATCCCAGTTCACACTCAAATCCGGGCATCCCACGATACCGCTCAAGCAATTTTAGAAACCATCAAACAACGACATATTAATATGATTTTGATGGGATGGAAAGGAGGACCATCTAATAGTCCTAATCAGATTTTTGGTAATATTATCGATACCTTAATTCGACAAGCTCCTTGTGATTTAGTCTTGTTGAAATTACCCCAAGGCCAGGAAGTAGTAGATGATGTTAAATCTGCTAACTACAGTCCACTAGCTAAGACCTGGAAGCGTTGGTTAATCCCCATTGCTGGTGGACCCAATTCCAGGCGTGCCCTACAATTAATTCCGATACTAGCAACCCTTGCTAAAGCAGAGCAAATCGTAGTAACTCAGGTTTTTAACCCTCAAGCTGGGGAACCTGTAATGACTAGCTTGGAAAAAGCTACCTATTTCCTCAAACAGCAACTCAAAGGTATTAGTAATGTGGTATCAATTCCGATCCGTTCCTATTCTGTTTCTGATGCTTTAATTCGTTTAGCCAAGGCTCAAAAGCATGATGTAGTGGTGATAGGAGCTAGTCGAGAGGGATTATTGGAGCAGGCGATCCATGGCAATATTCCAGAAGCGATCGCACGGGGTGTTGATAGTACTGTGATTTTAGTTAGGGAAGCGCTTCATTAATTAGGGAATCGGGAATCGGGAATCGGGAATCGGGAATCGGGGTAAGGATTCAGCTCTAGGACTCATGAGGTACAGTCTTCTTTGACGTTGATTCCCTGTTTTAATGCAGCGCATCGCTATTCTATCTTCTCTATTCCCCTCCTGGGAGGGGTTAGGGGTGGGTTCCTGCTCCCTGCTCCCTGTTCCCTAAAATCTAGAAATTGTGTACCTCACAAGTCATAGAATTGCTATATTTGTGATTGCTGCCATTCTTCCAGAGCACCAATCACAAAACTAGCTGCTGGATGACTGAGCAATTGTTCAAAAGCGTTTACAGCACCTACCCTTAACACCCTGGCTCTCAAAGTGGGGTTGTTTTCAATTTGTTGTACTACCTCAGTAGCTAGTGCTATTTTCCCTCTAGTTGTGTCGATAGGATAGGACTTTTCTAACTCTTCCAGTAGCTGTTGAATCTCTGCAGCAATGTCTGAAACTTTAGGATATAATTTTTTCCTTACAGCTTGTAACTCTCGGTTACCAGGATTCTGCTTATAGGCAGCTTCAACTAACTTCTCTAAATTACCAGTTGACTCAAAAAATTGAATTAACTTAAAAACAATTTCCTTCAAATATTCTCCTCTTGCGATGGTATTTAAATTACTATTTAATTCGTAAATAACCATCATTTCTAACTTAGTTTTGCTTGGAAAAGCACTAATAATAGCATGTATTAACTGCTGGTAATCAGCACCAGATAGTCTATTGATAGCATTAGATAACTCATTATCGTTACCGTCTGGTTCATCTTGAGAGTTTGTATTCAATTGGAAACGGCTAATATCCTCAGCAGTAGCGTGTCTCACTTGAATGTAATGCCCCATCCATTCAGCCCCATCCAGCTCTTTTATAGATGCAGTTGCCTGATCAATTTCTGCCATTTCTAAAAGAGCCTTTGCTGTATTAGAGTCAGTCTTTAAATCAACCTTTACAACTTGTCCATACTCTGACCATACTTCTGCAATATCTTCTTTGGTAACTTCAGAAGATAAGTTTTCTATATAAACAAATCGTTCACTATTAAAATCATTATTCTCGACATTTACTATTTGTTCTTGTTCATCTTCACTGGTTGTATCGACTAAATTATCGATAAATGGTAATGCTCTGGGCTTCCAGGTTGTCTCCCTTACCATCTTCAAAATTTTTGGCAAACGCTCCTTAAGCTTTTGTTTTATTTCCTTACTATTACAAGCCTCAACTACATCATATCCACGCAATAATGATGGTAAGTCTCGTTCACTTTTAACCAAAATTACTCTAGGAATATTAGACTCAAATAATTTGTCTAAAGCCAGGCTCATGCCAATTGCAATAAAAGTTTCTGCCGAAGTATTTGGTAAAATTCGGTATAGGGCAAAGGGAGTAGAACGTACGGTTTGACAATGACTACATAGCAGGTATTGATAACCATCAACAAGAGATAGTTCATCCAGATAATTAAAAGTTAAATTACTATAGCGATTAAAAATATTTTCAAATACTCCCCGAATTTCCTCACATTCTGATTGGTGATAGCGAGGATGATTTTTATCAAAACCGTCAGAAATATGACAGGCGATTTTTTCTTGTCCCCATTTTTGCTCCCAAGGATGTTTGTCTCTAAAAGAGCAGACTTGATTACCAAATATGCAGAAACGGTTTAGCCAATCCCGGTCAGGGGGAACATCAATCCACTTTGGTAATTGAGCGTCTAAAGCCTTTGTTAGGGTGAAACTACCAGCAAATTCAAGTATTTTTATACTTTGTAAGCATTTAGGTAATTGTAATTCTTTATTACTAGTATGACGTAGCAAAAGAGTAGGACGATTAAGGGCAATGGCAATGCCTAATTCTAGGTAAACATTGCGTGGAAGCTGCCAATTACCATCTCTATCTTCCAAGCTTGATATGTCGTAAATTCCAAAACGTGAATTAGCGATTAACTCAACAACTTTATCCCGCAGAGTTTGGGTGGGTGTAAACTGGTCAGCAGCATACCACGGCTCTAAGTTAAACTTTGGTAAAATTTCCTTACAGGCCCTTTGGAGGTCTGCGCACCATTCAGCCCCAAGGGAATGTCCTATGAAGCACTTTTGGCGCTCGTAGTTTTTGTATTTAGGGTGAAGACCACCAGTATCCCACATAAATTATAATTATAAAATCTACACGTACTCTTGATACAAAAAAATAACTTTAGTTTCACATTTAATTATTTTATATTATCTTAAAATCATGTATTGGTATCATAATTATTTAAATTTTAGATAAGTTTAGTTTTAAATTTTGCCATGCATGTTATTGGTTTTGGTTTGTAGTAATATCACTAGCTAGGTAATAAATGTAAATTTAAATCGGGAATATCCTAATTTTAATTTTGTATATCCACAATTTCTCGCCAATCTAATTTCAATGAATTACATATTCTTTTAAAGGAATCAAGTTGAACTGGCTTACGATTAAAAAATTTGGTCATGGTAGAACGACCAATAAACTGAGACTTAGCCAAATTACTTTTAGATTCAAACCCTAGCCTGATCATAGCTTCTTGCGCTTTAACTATACCTTGTGGAGAGGCTATGACAGTTAGTTTTTTATTCGACGAAGCTCTACTTGTAGTCTCTTTACCCATATCTTTTTCGACTAAAGGAGATTTATCATTTTATTCTAATATTCCTGCAATTTCTCGCCAATCTAATTGCAGTGCTTGACATATCCTTTTAAAGGAATCAATTTTAATTGGCTTGAACTGAAAAAACTTCACAACTGTACTCCGACCTAATAATGTAGATCGTGCAAAATTTGATTTTGAAGTAAATCCTAGCCTGATTAAAGCTTTTTCCGCTTTATCTATACCTTGTGCTGACGCAGAAATTGTTATCTGTCGCGCTCTATAATTAGCTCGAGCTTCTTCTGCTTGCTCACTTGCTTGAACATCTTTGTTGACAGCATAACGAATACGATTAGCATCGAATTCTGTAATTGTGCTACTATGACTTTTTACCGAGATATTAAGCTGGTCGCAAATTGCTAAAATTTCCTTATTCTTTAAATTTAAATCCCTAGAAAGCTCATATACTCTAACTTTTCTATTATTCCTTCCCCTATTACTTGAATAAGGTTGAGCATCTTCACTGGTTGTATCGACTAAATTATCGATAAATGGTAATGCTCTGGGCTTCCAGGTTGTCTCCCTTACCTTCTTAATAACTGCTGGCATAAACTTGCGTAATTGCTGTTTTTTATCCTTATCACTTTTAGCTACCACTACCTCATAACCAGATAATAAAGAAGGAACATAACGTAAATCTTCTGTTATCAAAATTTTAGGTATTTTATATCCAAATTGTTTGTCTAAAGCAAGACTCATACCAATGGCAATAAACGCCTCTGGTGGTGTTTTTGAGGTAATGCGATGAATAGCAAAGGGGGATGAGCGAACTTTCTGGCAATGAGTACATAACAGAAAGCTATAGCCTTTTTCCAGGGAAAGGGCATCCAAATAACTATAAGTCACATCATTGAAACGCTCTAAGACATCCTCAACAATTTTTCGAAAATCTGGGCCGGAACTATCTGCTCCATCCCCAATACTACAACTTAAGTTGTTTTGCCCTAACTGTTTAGCCTGTGGATGTGTCTCACGGTATTCGCACACTCTGTCCCCAAAAATGCAATGGCGATTCCACCAAGCCTTTTCCGGTAACTTGTTTACCCATTCTGGTAAGTTTTCGCGCAAAACTTTTTTCAGGCTATATGCGCCGCTAAACTCTAAAATCTGTTCCCTAAGACACTGCAAGCACTTTGGTAATTCTAAACCTGGTTCTTTGTTACTACCATGACGTAGCAATAGGGTAGGACGATTTAGTGCGATCGCCATCCCTAATTCAATAAAAACATTGCGGGGCATTTGCCACGGACTTTTATCATCCGCACGCCAGTAAGAAAGGTCATAGATACCATATCGGGCATTAGCTATAAGTTCTATCGCTTTTTGGTCTAGGGGAACATCTGAAACAAAATGTTGACGAGCATAGTCTGGTTCTAAGTTAAACTTAGGTTTGGACAACACCTGCTCACAAGCACGCAAAAGGTCAGCAGACCAATCAGCCTGTTCGCTGTAAGCAATAAAGCACTTTTGTCGGTCATAAGTTTGGTATTGTGGACGAAGCTTACCGATATCGTGATCTTGTTCATCATTCATTGCTTGTCCCCCTCCTGTAAATCTTTCAGGTGTGCTTGGGCTAAACCTTGGATATCTGCACGATGTTGCCCCATAAAGGTATCGAAAAATTTCCTAACTACTTCATTTAATACGGTGGCGTAAGACTTTGTATTCGATTTTTTTTCTAGTAAATCTATGAGTTGCTGGTCTAAATTTTGCTCTTTCATTTGTTGGCTAAATTGGAGTTCTCTATCCAGACCTATGATCAAGTTAGGCATTTCCAGTTTCTCTGATACGCCCTCCCATAAATAACTCAGGAGATAGTGTTCAAATTTTTGACCAATATCTCGACAGATATCGACATTATCTGGTAAAAACTTGATGGAGATGTTTAGGTTATCTAGTTTAGCAAGCAATAACTCAGCTAACTGATCGGGCATCAGTTCCACTAACTTAGTTAGCTGGAATAGGTGGCTTGGGCTATCTGTTGACTTTAACCCCAAATCAATAATACGATTTTCATCTAAATTGCGTTCATTTAACCAAGTTTTTATCTGTTTAACCCGCTCGTTACCTGTGGCATCATTATTATGCCAAATAAGCAGCGGCAAATCGCAACCAACCACGCACTGCACTATTGTTTCCCGCAGTGCATCTAATTGTGGTGGATTGCGTAGCAAAGCCATATCCATGCGGCATAGCCAATCATTGTCCATGATCACAGGCTCTAGTTCTGGTACTTGGATGTAAAGAATTTTATTAACGTGATGTTGGCTGAAAAGCTTACGGGAAATACGTTCAGCCAAAGCCAAAAAATAGCCTTCAGGATGCTGAGGAAGAGCTAAGGTGGCCACTGCTGGACGCGCTACCCTTTGGGTCAAAACAGTATTGCTACTTTGGTAGTTAATGATATACGTTCGCAGACGACTCAGTGCATCAGGAGTTTCTAGCCATTTAGAGAGAATCGGATCTTGATTTAGTTTTGTCTTTAATTTTTCTAAAAGCTGATCGAAAACAAATCGCTCACTATTTTTGAGATTAGTTAAAATATCATCTAAAGCTTTAAAAATTGCTTCTTTTAATTGTAGTTCTTCCTCTTCCTGTGCTTGCTTAAATGCTTTTAGCAAACGGTCTAGCACCTCACCCATTACTTGCTTAAATGGTAAGTGATTAATTTCAGTCTTGCTAAATTCAATAGGTTCAACATTAGGACAGATCAGGTGCAGGAAGAAGATAGCAGGAGTATCTTCATCTAAACCATAAGCATCAAGCAACTCGCGCAATCCAACAACTGCTTTGTCTGGTTGGATTGGTGTATAAAGTCGGCGACGTCGAAAAGGGTCATCGTAGGTTGGAGTAAAATTAATAGCTGTCTCTATTTCTCGGGAGCCTTCTTGTAAAGCAACTACAGCTGCTTCAATTACAAAAGGTAGGCTAGGTTCATCTCCTTTATCTGTAGCAATTTCATAAAATACTTTACCATTAACATAAAAAGTAGTAGA
>NZ_JAAHFV010000409.1:0-5403 GCF_010672755.1 Moorena sp. SIO1F2 | reverse complement strand
AGTATGAGCGGGGTTGCTAATTATGGGTATGATTGTGTCCCCTGAACCCCAATCCTGGGGGAGAAAAGTAAATTAAATTCCCCCAACGTTGGGGGATAATGGTGCCATTCCCAAAATCAGACGATCGCGCATTCATACTTCAATTCAGCAACGCCTCAATTGGATTTCTTCCAATCCTCTATATCTGGTGCTTTCACGAACTCAGGAAACATGACCTCAAAACCTCTCTGACGCTTAGAAGCTGGTTCATCACTCATATTCAACAAGGTTTCATAGAAGAAAAACGACACACCAGCAAATCCCCGCAGTCGGACAGCATCCACTTGCCGCTGAATTTGTGATACCGGAACTAAACGAGTTCTGAGACCACTTAAAATACCAATTCCTACCGGAATATGACTCCGTGCTCTTTTGAGTTCTGTCTGGTCTAATTCCGAGATGAAAGTGCTGAAATTATCTCGATAAATCTGGACAATTAGTTCCTCTACTAAACCCCGTTGTTCCCAAGTTGCCCAGTCAGCTAAAAAGAATTGGTAAGAAAAACGCTGGGGATTGGGAGATAGGGAAATAATCACATCATTGTTACTGTCTTCAACACTGTCTTTAACTGCTCTAAACAGCTTGGTTAGGAAATCCGTAATTTTGTTGGCTCGCCAGCGTACCCATTCCTCATCCTTTGGGTCAGTGGGGGGAGATTTACCTTGGTGTTCTTTTTTGTACAATTCTACTGTGAAATCATCGTAACCAAAGGTCACTGGCAAGCCAAAGTGGTCATCGAATTGGATACCATCAACATCATAGTTGCTGACAACTTCGATAACTAAATCTTGAATAAATTGCTGTACCTCTGGTTTAAAAGGATTGAGCCAAACAATCTCTTGTAGTCTTTCATCCTCTGGTTCTAATCCTTTAGTAGTTTGAGTCTTGACCCCATCTTTGGTTTGGGTCAGCCAATCTGGGTGGCGTTTGGCTAATTCAGAATAGGAAGGTGCTTTGAAGCCAAATTCAAACCAGGGAATAACTCTCAAACCATTGTCATGTCCGACCTCGACAATCTCCTTGAGAACATCTCGTCCTCCCTGTACCCCCTTCTTTGGGTCAAATAAGTCTTTTTCTAACTCCGTCGATATTCGTGCTTCCAGTCCCACTACCCGTTTAGCTACTTGAGACGGATATAGTGTATAACCCCAATTCCACACTGTAGGATATACCGTGTTAAAGTTGAGCTCCTTAAGTTTTTGTAGGCTATCCGTTACTGCTGTAGTAGACAACAGTACCTCACTATCAATATTTGTCAGCCATACCCCTCTTAACTCCGCTTCAGTAGAAGCAGGAGTTGGTGGCTCAACCTTAGCAATGTATTGATTAGGAATCAATCCAGTGGTTTGGGTAGCTTGGCACAAGAAAGCAGCTACCTCAGCTCGACTAGCTTGTTGGTTAGGTTTGAATTGCTTCACATTAGGGGGATTGACCACAATCTGATTTTCCGTAGCTGCTGCGATCGCATTTTGAGCATAGTTCGGAATTGCCGTAGCATCAGTAAACGCTTCCTTTAAAGTCTCTAGGGAAGGGTTAACCGGTTTATACTTCAATCCACTAGCTAAAGATACTAACGCTTGGACACGAGGGATATTTTGCTTAGGGCGGAAAACTCTACCAGGATAGCCAGCCAAAAATCCCGTTTTATCAGCATTACGAATAGCCTGATTAGCCCAGTAATTAGTTGGTACATCTACGAATTTTTGGTCACTGCGCACTTGAGGAGCACTAGGGAAAGCCTTCAGAAGCAGTGCAGCAAACTCAGCTCTGGTGATCGGAGCATTCGGTTTAAAGGTACCATCTGGGTAACCCCTGATAATATTTTGTTGTGCTAATTTAGTGATACACGGTTGAGCCCAATAATTCTCTGGGACATCTTTAAAGGTGCTACTGGCGTAGGATGGGGAAAGCTGCCATAGAGGAATTATCATCCCGATCACAAATAGCAAAATCCACCAACCCTGATGTTTAATGGTTTGCTGAAAGGAAACCAGTCTATTTACCAAGGCTATAGGCCAGAGTTTGAGTAACGGTTTCATTGGTTGAACAAGCTCCGGGTGAGGGTGTTAGGTTAATCAGGATTGTGATTAACCGCGAAGATGCAAAGAACACGAACACTAGATTAGCAGAGGTTATGGATTAGAAGAGGAATTATCCAATGGAGCTAATTAACCGTTACCGTGGCAGTCTCTTAGGATTGGCTGTCGGGGATGCAGTCGGTACTACTTTAGAGTTTAAGGCACCAGGCTCCTTCACCCCGATTGAAGATATGGTGGGTGGTGGGACTTTTGGTTTGAAGCCAGGCTACTGGACTGATGATACATCCATGGCTCTGTGTTTAGCCCATAGTCTGATTGAGCAACAGGGGTTTGATCCAGTTGATCAATTACAGCAGTATCTGCGATGGTCCCGAGAAGGACAGGTTATTAGGAATCCAAGCACTGAAAACTCCGCCTCAAAGCGAGCCCAGATGAAAGTGGCTAGCGAGTTTAGTCGCCTAGAAATAAATCTTGCAACCGGGGTTGATAATTGTCTAGCCAGAGTATACTAGTAGTATGAGTACAGGCTGAAAAACCGTTCGCGTAGCGTGGCCTTTGGCCTTGGCGCAACCGGGAGAGAGACCCGCCACTGCATGACCTGAAAGTAGTAATGCTCGGAGGGTAGGGAAAGTCCTCCTTAAAAACCCAATCGTTAATTAGCAGTTAACGTGTGAACCTAGCAGAAAACGACTTGAGATAGAAAACGGTACGGCGGGGCACGCCGGAACCAGGTGAATAGGGAAGAAACGGACTATGCACATGCACTTTCCTGCAAGTAGCCAAACGCTATCGCGAGAATTGCCCGCTGGGTCTACTGTGAACTAAACTGAATTCTTGGTCTTGACGGGTCTTTGGTTTAGATATTGCCTACTTTTTGGCGGCGTCAAACATTAGGACACAGTGGTTTAAGGCAGCTCGTTGATCTAGGAATCGCCGTTCTTTGAAGACGGTGAGTGTCAAAAAGTACATTCCATTTGCTTCCCCCCTCCCACCCTTCCGCCAGAAGTAGGGTGGATTCCGACTTCCGACTCCCGACTCCCGACTCCCATTAACCCCAAAGGCCAAAGTCCCTCAGCCAGAAGCCAACGGACTTGATATCAAAGAGAATAGACCTGACCATCAATTAATAATCGGGTAATTCCTTTAGCTTGCAAATAGGAAGAGGTCTTCTGAAGCATCTGAGCATCAGGAACCTTGATGACTCGCTCAGAACGGTTAGAAAAACGCCGTGCCACCCTATGGTTTTCGAATACTGGCAAGGTTGTCTCTTGAACTTCTTCGTCAGGAATTTGTCCGAGGTCGCTAAACTCATTGAGAGGGCGAGCAATTAACTCCGCCGCTCGGCTGACTACCAGATAGCAGGTTTTAGGAAGAGAAGCTTCCGAGAGGGGCAAAATTTCAATGTAAGAACCGCTTTTAGCCACAGAGGTTCTGATGGATTCGTGAATCTCGGAATCCGGCAAGTCATCGTCCCAATCTTCATCGAGGTCATCGAGGTCATCGAGGTCATCGAGGTCATCGAGGTCATCCAAATCCTCTAAATCTTCTAAATCATCATCTTGATCCAAATCCCCTAAATCCTCGTCGAGCAACTCAGCGAAGCTCCTAGTTGCTAGTCCCTTATCCTCAGGTAAGAATTCATCTTGGTCATCAACAGACTTATCTTCATCTGAACCTGATGTGGTAATATCAAGTTGCAGTTGGGTATGTTGCTCCTCTTCCTCCACTGGTGGTTGAGCAGCCACAGAGGAACGCTTACGCCGCCGACGTCCATCAGTAGAGGTTGAAGTCAATAAATCACTGATAGATTCTGCTAATGGTTCATTTGCTAATGGTTCATTTTCGAGTCCAACTAGTGATGGTTGAGCTGCTGATTCTACCACAGGCTTAGACGTTTTGACAGTAGAAGAGGAAACATGATCAGCAGTACGATTAGAGCGCTTTTGTTGGATTAGAGCCTCGTATTCTGGCTCCAACAAGTTGCTCTTAAGGATACGGCTAATGGTGGAGTTACTAACTCCATAACGGTCAGCCAGCGTTGAGGTTGTCTCTGCTGTCTGTCGATATAGTTCTAGGATGTCCTGTTTATCGACATCAGATAGTTTTCTTGGACTCATGCTACTTTTTCAGCTCGCCTGCGTGAACCACGACGGGAACGGCTCGATATTTGATATTCCAGGGCAGCCCCTATTGCAAACAATACACCACTGAATACAAAAAAGACTTCTGGTAAACCGCCACTTTCGTAGTTCGGTCTAGTCTCAGCATACTTAAACCACATATCTGCAATGTACAGGCAAAATGTTGCAGCGGCAATCATTTGCCAGGATTGGGAAAAACGTCCACCCCAAAAAGCTAACAGTAGGGATGAGGCAATAATCAGCAGAATTACATCGAAAGCAATGTAGAGGGTCGTCAATTGGTTTGAATAGGCACTCAGTGATTTGTCAAGTTCGATAGCCCACCTTGGAGAATTATGATCAGTACTCTGATTAGCCTCAGAGTTGGTTATTTCAGATGGCTCTGCCGAGATGACCATAGCATTATTTTCCTTGACCAGAAGTGGTGTGGTCGAGTCAGAAATAGAATACGCAATTGTCACATCACCAGATTCAGGAGTGCTGGATTCGAGGGAAGGGGCAAGTAACAGCAAAGCAGCTAAGGCCATCCCCACTATGGCAATCGCTACAATCGTTAACCCTTGCCAAAGTTCTAAGTTTAAGCGTCTGGGAATAACTGCTAAAAACATGCCTACCCCAAGACATACGTAGGAGGATAAGTAAAACACATCTGCTAGTGATACATCAGGGTTAAGGTGAAAATACAGCTCCCACACACCGAATATCAAGTCACCCATCAAATAGAACAGATTCCCCAGACCGAGTCCTAGCCAGACATTTCGTCCACTGGCAATCTGAGGGCTACGCCAATTTCTGAAACAGAGAATACTTGCTACTAGGAAGGGTATACATTCTAAAAAGTAGGTACTAATCAGGTACCAAAATGGACTTTCTTGCCCAGGGGATGTAATCCCAAACAGCAAGAAGAATAATAGGGAGATAATCGCCCAAGCAATACCACCATAGATGATGGTATTGCTGCTGAGGGGGGATAGATTACCTGATGACCGTTCTGCAGAGCTGCTCATAAGGAATTTCACACTTATCACTGACTAGCACAATAAGACTATGGTTAGGCAGCTAAAATATCTATGATTCTTAAGCTTATTTTTAATTGTAGATTATTGCCATAGTTTACTAAGATCACAGTTGTTAAGCCAGTTGATAAACTGAGTTTGCTCCTGAGCTGGCATATCCTGCAAGAT
>NZ_JAAHFV010000408.1:0-5413 GCF_010672755.1 Moorena sp. SIO1F2 | reverse complement strand
CCGCAATTCTGATTGATGTTCCAGACGATGAAACTAAGCTTAGTGGCAAATTGATTCGAGACCAGGGCTATGTTGAAAGTATTCCGGTAGTGAGTCGGTATTGGTTTGGCAAAGACGGCATCCTCACAAACACATCATCCTCAATCCGAATCCCAATCCCGCGCCAGCGCTGATCAATAGCTGGCTGACCTTCCACAGGCTCAATATCAGGACCAATATAAAGTCCTGGTTCCACTGTTACTACATTACCGGGCTGAAAAATCTGCCAGTTTTCCCCCTGTTTGTAGCCTCCACTGTCATGGACATCCAACCCGAGCCAGTGACCAGTGCGGTGCATATATATATGTTTATATTTCTCTTCTTTAATAATTTCCTCACTATCACCAGCCAGGAGTCCCAAATCGATTAACCCTTCCACCAGGATTTTCACAGCCGTGTCATGAAATTGATTAAAGGGATTCCCTGGTTTAACTTGTGCGATCGCATTCAACTGTGCCTTCAAGACCAACTCATACAGAATTTTCTGCTCTGGGGTAAACTTACCACCCACTGGAAATGTCCGAGTAATATCAGCGTTATAATACCCATAAGAACAACCAGCATCAATCAGTAGTAAATCCCCATCTTGCATCTGTCGATTGTTCTCGGTATAGTGTAGAACGCAGCTATTAGCCCCAGATGCTACTATGCTCGGATATGCCGGTCCGATGGCACCTCGTCGCCGAAAATCATGTTCTAGCTCTGCCTGCACTTCATATTCATAACGTCCAGGTTGAGTAAATGCTCTAGCATGGTTATGGGCATCCACAGAGATTTCCACAGCTTGACGCATCAACTTCAATTCCCTAGTACTCTTAACCCGGCGCATCCCATAGAGAATTAAGTTAGTGGATTCGAGAGCCATCGGTCCGGTTCCGTTCTTGGGATAAAGAGCCATCAACCTTTGCCAGTGTTTCAGGATGGTATCATTGAAAGCTTTATCCCGTCCCAAGTGGTAATAAATTCGATCGGCCTTTTTTAAATACTGAGGTAACTTCTCATCCAACTCAGTAATCGGATAGGTCTCATCAGCACCAAATAGTTCTTTTGCTGCTTCGACACCTGTCCGATAGCCTGTCCATACTTCTTTCTTTGGTTCTTTCGGTTGCACAAACAGGACAAATCGGTGTTCTTCGTGATGGGGCGCTAGTACAACTACGGCCTCTGGTTCATTGAAACCTGTCAAGTAAAAAAAATCGCTATCCTGTCGGAAATTGTATTCCACAGTATTATGCATAATGGCAACCGGGGCGCTCCGAAAGATAGCGGTCCCGTTGCCAATCTTACTCATCAACTGTTCACGACGCTCTTTATATTCGGTTTGTGGAATCATCCTTAGTTATTGGTTAGTTGTTCGCTATATTTCTTTTTAGCCTAAGCCCACCTAGATATAACCGGTTAATGGCAATTTTACCGTATAGGTTGTACCAACTCCGACTTGACTAGTTAAGAGGATGTCTGAAAAGTAATTGGCTAACACATCCTGCTGTTTGACTAACTGATACTTCTAACTGGTGCCTATAGAGAGCTATTTGAACGCACCCCAGCTAAATTAAAAATTATAGCTGGGGATTCTTATGCTAGGTTGGACTGAGATAGCTTCCATAAACTACTGAGCGTCACTGGAGTTCTCAGCGTGTGGGACTCCACCAGTCCAGAAAAGCGGTTGCAGTCTGGGTAAGGGGCTAGGCAAGCCCATTCTAAAAGTTGTAGTTGTAACTCATTAGTTGAATCACTGACCCATCCTGGGATAAATCCCTTGAGCTAATCCTAATGGTATCGTTTTTGGCACGGCGTATGGGTGTGTCCTTCATCAATGTTAAAAACTCCTCCAGTGGCAAAATATCACACTGTTCGGCATCAGCGGCCTTGGTTCGGAAATGAGTAGGAATCATGATCTTGGCCTTAAGGAAATCAAATGCCTGTTTAGCTTCTTGAGGGTTGTAAGCTTTCGGTCCCCCTCCTACTGGAATCAACGCTAAATCAGGACGCCCGATCAGAATTTTCTGCTCAATATCTAGAGGGGCTGCTGCTCCTCCCAGGTGTAGGATATTGATACCGTTTTGAGTCCATTTCCAAGCCACATTATTACCAAACCGACGTCCACCGACTCGGTCGTGAGGAATACTAATTCCTTCGAATTTTAGCCCATTTACTTGAAAAATACCCGGTTCAAAGAGGAGCCGGGGACTCCCCGGTATTCCTTCCGCTGCTCCTTCATCTAGTAGTAGGCTACTGATTAGGACTAAATCTGCCTCTACTTTTGGTGATTTATATCTAGCCGTACACCCAATGGTTTGGAATGGGTTGACTAAAACTCGCACACCACCCCCAGTAAATAAAAAGCAGGTATGACCAAGCCACTGTACTGTCAGTACATTGCGTGATGGCTGTGCTTGGTAAGAAGTGAGTCCAGAAGCTAAGCCGGTTGAAAGAGTTGTGAGTACACCCGCACTCACATAGCGCATCAACTGTCGCCGTTTCATGGTTTCTTGGAAACAAGTTTATTTTCAGGGAGATATAGAGAGAGTAGCAGATGCTGGCAGGGATTCTAAGAAGTTTTTTAGAAGTTGCTTACCAGAACAGGTCAAAATACTCTCTGGATGAAATTGGACGCCTTCGAGGTGGGGATAGTTCCGATGTCTAACTCCCATAATTGTGCCATCATCTACCCAAGCCGTGATTTCCAAGACATCAGGACAGCTGCTGCGGTCAATAACTAAGCTATGGTATCGAGTCGCTGTGAAAGGATTGGGTAATTCCCGAAAAACCCCAACCCCAGTGTGATGAATCTCTGAGGTTTTGCCATGCATCAATACTGGTGCCGAAACAATTTTCCCACCAAATACCTGACCCAATGCTTGATGACCCAAGCAAACCCCTAGAATTGGTATATTTGACACCAAATTGCTGTAGATAGCACTTGATATGCCAGCATCTTCAGGACGTCCTGGTCCTGGAGAAATCACTACCCCATCTGGGTTGAGTTGGCGAATTTTCTGTAAATCAATTTTATCATTGCGATAGACCTGAATCTCTGATGCAACAGGTAATTGGGTACCCAATTCTCCTAGGTACTGTACTAAATTGTAAGTAAAGCTGTCGTAGTTGTCAATGACAATAATCATGATCGGTTACTCCCGATTGACCATAGGTTGCAGGTTATAGATTATAGGTTACAACTTAATTGAACTCTGCCCTGGTTTTAAGCTTAGTATTCCAATCAGAATTGAGAATATCTCTTCTGTATCCCTAGGAATAGTCTGACTTTGAATAGTTTTGGCAATGTGCTTCCGTTTCCTATCAAGGGTTCCAAATTTCCAAATATCCCCCAGAGTAACAGCGCCATAGAGGACTTCAATAGATTCGCTATCTTCATACTTATCTAAAGCAATTAATTCTGCTGCTAACTGGTTGAAACCACCATCAATATCTTTCTTTTTGGCTTCTATAATAATCAGATTTTGGCTACTTTTTAATAAGTAGTCTAGCGCTCCCCCTAGCTGATCGTTAATGTCTAGGGGATACTCAACATTGACTTTAACTGGGAGCAGCTTGGCAATTTCCAGGATTAGTGGGGCAATCAGAAATTCCCGTTTGGCAATTTCCGAGGTAATGCTTATTTTGGGAATAATGGTGTAGTAGGTATGGTTGAGGTTTTCAATGATATCTAGGTCATAGTTAGTAGACTTAGGGAGGTCAATTACTTCAATGGCAAAGGAGTAACCAAACTCACCAACAATTTCCTCAGTGGGATTGGTCATCGCAAAATAGTCACTAAATGTATACTTTCGGTTTTCTTTGAATATCGATTTTTTCATAAGTTAATTTGTCAGCAATCAGCTATCAGCGTGTCGCGTATCAGTTATCAGCTTATGGGTTAGGTCTCAGCGTCGAAGCCTGTGCCACGGTAGAAGCCTGTGCCACGCTACTTGACTTTTGAATAAAACAGGTAAGCATTAGTTTAATCTTTGTTACGTCAGCTTCTCCCTGGCCGTAAGGATTAAGCGGAGTGCTGAGTGCTGAGTGCTGAGTGCTGAGTGCTGAATGCTTACCCGATCAGCTAAGAGCTCCAAATAGATCATAATCCCGAGAATAAGGAATTCTGGCTCTTAATGTTGTTTAGCGATCGCATTGCTTAAATTGTAGTCAAATCTTGATTTTTGTAAGTAATCAAGTATTTATACTTATTTCTTCTGGTTAAGAGCGATTGGCCTTAGGCCTCAGCTTCCGCTAAAAGCGATCGCACTCGACTACCCAACAACCAGCAAACCCGAGCTTGGCTTCACCCTCTTAATGTTGTTTAGCGATCGCATTGGTTAAATTGTAGTCAAATCTTGATTTTTGTAAGTAATCAAGTATTTATACTTATTTCTTCTGGTTAAGAGCGATCACTCTTTATACTTGTTAAGTGCTATGAAAGTCAGCGACTAATCGCAGTCTTAAGATATACTTTATAATTTACTTTATATAAAGTCTCTTAGGCTACGGCGCACATCTGTTCCAATATCATAACGAGATAGTTTGATGTCTAAGATATGATTAGACCCAATCAGGATACTGATTAACTATGGCATTTAGCGACTTTAAAACTATTGCTGATGTACAGAAACACTATCAAATTAAATACGAAGAGGGAACGTTTATAGTTTCTCAAGACACTGACCCACCAGAAATTTTTTTGAAAGACCTAGAGTTTTATAAAGAAACGATAGATGTATTCAGCTCGGAAGCTTCCCGGAGTGAAATTATCATTTCCCCATTGTTGCGATAACTCTATAAAAAATACTATAAAACCTATGCTTTCTGGATTCAAAAAAGCATTTTCTATGACCAAGTGCTTTCAGGGACTCCTGACTACATATTTTCGACAAAATCCGAATTAGGAAAAACGGTTTTAGAAAAACCACTGGTTATTATTGTTGAGGCGAATAAAAATGATTTTCAACAAGGTTGGGGGCAATGCCTTGCCGAGTTAGTAGCTTACCAAAAAATCTTAGGTGCGCTTTCCGTTGGCGAATTAAATTCGCCACGGGTCGCACCTCAAGATGTTCAACGTCCTGTTTATGGCATAGTTACTGATGGTAATTTATGGCAATTTGGACGATTACAAAGGGACATTTTTACTCAAAATATCGAGAATTTTACGATTGATAAATTGTCAGGATTATATGGAGCATTAGACTATCTTATCCTGTTAACGGAAAACTATACTAGTAATCAGTAATATTCGTTATTACCTTCAACTATTATAATTCCTGTCCCCCATTAATCTCACGCTCCCTGATCGGGTGAGACATGAGGCAACTGCTGGTCGAATGATCAACGTGGCTCAAAGCCTTGCTAGTCAATCAATTTACTCCAAGTTTGTGGA
>NZ_JAAHFV010000407.1:0-5425 GCF_010672755.1 Moorena sp. SIO1F2 | reverse complement strand
TTCCTAGACTGATTATACTCAATAACTAGTTTAAATGAGCGATTACCCCTTAAATAGCAAGGGATTCCACAAAGGTACTGTATCAATACAATAAAAAGCAATTTTTATGAAAATTGCTTTTTTAAATCACTAAAAGCCTTACTTAGTAAGCTTCCGAGCAATTATTTTATACTCATTTATAATCGCCACACTAGGGAACCATTTCTTCCCGATTCCCGATTCCCGATTCCCGATTCCCTGTTCCCTGTTCCCTGTTCCCTGTTCAACACTTCTAATTCCTAAAACCTAATTAACGATAATACCAAAAGAAAGCCAATTTCTAACAGATAAGTAATGCAAACGCTACGGTTTAATAAACCATCCCAAAGATAGCCTTGGCGTTTGGGAATATTACTGCGCTTAAAGGTACGACTCCAGCCAGTAAAAATAGCTGGACTGCGCAAGTTAAACTCCTGAGTCAAAATTTCCTCAATTTCTACCAAACGGGGATAGAAACCGCGCTGGAAGTGCTTCCACTGACTTTCTAGAATCCAGAAGAACAGGGGAATAGCACACCCAATCAGGGCAATGCTATTCTGTTTTTCTTTTAAGACCATGCGCACAACCACACCAGTGGCCGTAATCCCCAAGGCTTTAATCACCCAGATTTGTTTGTTGTAATCTTCTACAGTAGTTTGCAGGAAAAAATATTCCTGTTTGAGCAGATTTAGCTCAAATTCTGATCGCTTAGGGTGGCCAACGGCCAATCCCGATGGGGTTTGGGGGTCGATGGGTGATGGACTAGACATAACGTTAGTGTTCAAGTAGATACAAAGTGTTGCTTGTGCAAAACCTTTTGCATCGCTGTCATCTGAGCTTTGACCTGTTGCAACTGACTTTGAAGTTGCTGAATATCTTCCGATGGTAATGATACTACTTCAGAATGGGATTCAAGCCCAGTATGGGTTTGACTATTACCCACACCAGTTTGCATTCGCGTAGCGTGGCCTACGGCCAATCGCTTGTACTCAAAGGTTTTGGCTGGCACCTTCATCACAGATTTAGCTACTGGTTGATATTCTCTCGACCCACTCTTAGTAACCAGTGGTTCACGGTTTGACTCGAAGCTAGAACTAGTATATACGGTGTAGTTAATTGGCTGCTGTGGCGATGTCTGATTCTCGATCTTATTTTCTAAAGGCTTATGTTGAGGAACGTGGTGCTGGGATTCTGAAAACCTAAGTTTTTCTAATAATTCTTCCTTTTTTTGAATTTGTTGTGCTAGATCTGATAGCTGTGACTGAAGTTGCGATGATTGTTGAGCAGACTTTTGCCATCCTGCTATAGCTACACTGGCCATACCAGCTCCCAGGCTAATCACCGTTGCCAAGGTAAGGTAAGGCGTTGCCGCATCTCGCACATGACCGTAGAATAGTTGCTCCTCCTGTACTTTAATGGATATTGGCTTAGCACCGAACCAGCCTACGGGTAACGTCAGCGCAGCAAATACTGTTGCTGAAATCAATGCTGGTCTAAACACAAATTTCTGAAGTGGGGAGGAAATCATAGATGATATTATTGCCCTTAACAACAGGTCAGTAAGAGTCCCGAAACCCTAGTCATCTTAACTAGTCTTCCCCTAGCTTATTTAAAATAATTTTGGTTTGTTGTGAGCCAACTCTAAAATAATTGTGATTATTTTCAGCAATTTTCGTGAGCCATATCACCATTAGTATGGTCGAAATATTTAGGGCGATTATATCAACAATACTCTAGGTATAGAAAACTGTGTAGTGTTGATGTTCCAGACCTTAAAGTGGCACAATCTCATCGTAAGCATTAAGTTATCAGTACCCAGTTATAACCACCAAGGAGTCAGCTTTTCAACCATGGCTGTTCCCGTAGCGTGCGCGTAGCGCTTAAGCTGATAGCTAATAGCGGATAGCTCACAGCTCCTAAGGGCTGAGATGGCTGACATCATTGATTAACTAGGAGATTGAAAAGAAGTGACATTCCTTTCTTTTCCTAGAGCGATTTAACGATTAAGGCAGTTGCAATCTTTAGATAATTAGAGGAAAAAGCATGTTGACTAAATCAGAAACTGCAATTGCGGCAATTGATGCCAGAGAGATATTAGATTCTCGTGGACGTCCGACAGTAGAAGCCCAAGTGCGCCTTGTTAACGGTGCCGTGGGAATTGCCCAAGTTCCCAGTGGTGCTTCTACTGGTACTTTTGAAGCCCATGAACTACGAGATAATGATCCCCGTCGCTACGGTGGTAAAGGGGTACTCAAAGCAGTATCGAATATCAAAGAAAAACTCGCCCCGGAGCTATTGGAAAACGATGCTCTCAACCAAATGTTGGTTGATCACAAGATGATTCATCGGGATGGTTCCGCCAACAAAAAGAATATGGGAGCAAATGCCATCTTAGCTATTTCCCTAGCTACAGCTAAGGCGGCGGCGGCCAGTAAAGGACTCCCCCTCTACCGCTACTTAGGCGGACCACTAGCTAATCTACTACCAGTTCCGTTGATGAATGTAATCAACGGTGGTGCTCATGCGGATAATAATGTGGATTTTCAGGAATTCATGATTGTACCAGTGGGAGCACAGTCATTTCGAGAGGCTCTGCGCTGGGGAGCTGAGGTTTTTGCCGCCTTGGCTAAGGTTTTGAAAGAGAAAAAATTGCTTACCGGTGTGGGAGATGAAGGTGGCTTTGCTCCCAACTTGGGGTCAAATAAAGAAGCGCTAGACTTATTGATTGCCGCTATAGAAACATCTGGGTATAAGCCAGGGGAACAAATCGCTTTAGCCATGGATGTGGCCGCGAGCGAGTTCTACAAAGATGCTCAGTATGTCTATGATGGCGCATCTCACTCCCCAGAGGAGTTTGTTAACTATCTAGCTGAGTTGGTGGGGCAATACCCCATTGTTTCTATTGAAGATGGACTCCACGAAGAGGATTGGAGTAATTGGCAGTTGCTCACTGAAAAACTGGGTTCCCGTATTCAGTTAGTGGGTGATGACCTATTTGTTACCAATCCCACCAGGCTACAAAAAGGTATTGATGTCGGTGCGGGTAACTCGATCTTGATTAAGCTCAATCAAATTGGTTCCTTGACCGAAACTCTTGAAACCATTGACTTAGCAACTCGCAACGGTTTCCGTTCCGTGATTAGTCACCGTTCTGGGGAAACCGAAGATACTACTATTGCTGATCTTGCTGTTGCTACTCGTGCCGGTCAAATTAAAACAGGTTCACTGTGCCGTAGTGAACGGGTGGCTAAGTATAACCAGTTGCTGCGGATTGAAGATGAATTAGGCGATCGCGCCATTTATGCTGGAACTTGTGGCATGGGACCCCTGTGTCAGGGTTGAAGGTTAGGAGGTTAGGAGGTTAGGAGGTTGAAGGTTGAAGGTTGAAGGTTGGAGGTTGAACGCGATTGCGTGGCCTTTGGCCAAGGTTGAAGGTTGGAGGTTGAACGCGATTGCGTGGCCTTTGGCCAAGGTTGAAGGTTGGAGGTTGGAGGTTGGAGGTTGAACGCGATTGCGTTGCCTTTGGCCAAGGTTGAAGGTTGAAGGTTGAACGCGATTCCGTGGCCAATAGGCCAAGGTTATTTGGTGGGGAGTGTGGGAGAAATGGTTTTTTCCTATCTCCCCCTACTTCTGGTTTCTTCTGCACATCCGTCCCATAAACGATTTACGGATAAAAACTCAGTTGAGGCAAGCCTAGGGTTTCGTCCCAACCCATCATCAGGTTCAAGCACTGTACGGCTTGACCAGCTTGACCTTTGAGCAAGTTGTCGATGACTGACATAACGATAACTCGGTCAGTTCGGGTATCGACTTCTACCCCTATGTAACAAAGATTAGTGCCACAAGCCCACTTGGTTTGGGGATAGGTGCCACTGGGTAACACGCGGACAAAGGGAGAGGCGCGGTAGAAGGCTGTGTAAATGGTGAACAAATCTTCCCTGACTAGTCCCGGATCCTGCAATGTGGCATAAACGGTAGCTAAGATTCCCCGTACCATGGGAACCAGGTGGGGTGTAAATTGCACCCTGACTTCATGACTGGCTAAATGACTGCAAATTTGCTCAATTTCTGGGGTATGGCGGTGATGAGTCACGCCATAAGGGGCTAGAGAGCTGTCAGCTTCTGCTAGTAAGAGATTGGTTTTTGCCTTGCGTCCACCCCCAGAGGTACCGGATTTGGCATCGATAATGGCAGTGTCTGGAATAATCAGACCCTGTTTGAGCAGGGGAGCAAGGGCGAGTAGGCTGCTGGTGACGTAGCAACCAGGACAAGCGACTAATTGGGCAGAGGAAATGCGATCGCGATACAGTTCCGGTAAACCATAAACAGCAGTAGCAGCGGTTTCTTGGTCGTGGCGCTCTCCACCGTACCAGCTTTTGTAAGTTTCAAGTTTACTAAATCGATAGTCAGCTGAGAGATCGAGAACTTTTAATCCTTTTGATAACAGTGATGGTGCTAGCTTATGGGCTAAACCGTTAGGCAACGACAGAAACACTACCTGACAACGGGATACAATAGTATTTATGTCAATAGGCTCAATGGTTAGATTAACACGATGGCCTAGATGAGGGTAAAGCTCGGCAAATCCCTTGCCAGCACTGCTTTCTCCACCCAAATAAACTATATCGACTCCTGGGTGATCCATCAAGAGCCTTACAAGTTGTACGCCACCATAACCAGAAGCACCAATTATGCCTACTGGTAGGCGTTCTAAATCCCCCATCATGTTCCTTTCCTATAGGTTGACACTCCCCGCTTTAAAAAGACGGGGATTCCTAGATCTACGACCGGCCTTAAACCTCCGTGTCCAAATGGCAATATCTAAACCTGAATCCCGTCGAGACCAAGATTCTAGTCAGTTCACGAAAGACCCAGCGGGCTAGTCTCCTTAGGCGTTTAGTTACTTTCAGCAAAAGTGCCTTATAAAGTCCGTTACTTTCCTGTTTCACTTGGTTTCGGCGTGCCCCGCCGTACCATTCTCTTTTCTCAGGTCGTATCTTTGCTGGGTTCACACACCAATTGTTAGTTGATGATTGGGTTTTTAGCGATGCAGCGCGGTCTTGGGGGTTTCCCCCATGAGCGACTGCATCAAGAAAAGAGGACTTTCCCTACCCTCCGGGCATTTCTTCTTTAAGGTCAAACAATTGCGGGTCTCTGACCCGGTTGTGCCTCGGATTTTCAGCCTGTACCCATATCTAAATAATACTCTAGCGCACAAGTATTGTCAACCTTTTTAATGGAATTGCATCTAGGCGACTTTAGTCGCTACCTGGCTTTCATCCCGGAGACGAAACCTTAAAATAAGGTTTGAAGTTACCGTAAGGAGAGTGGAGCCTTAATCATAAAGTTTTAACCCTTTTACCCATAACCGACTAACCATAAAGGCTCCACTCTCCTAAGGTTTCGT
>NZ_JAAHFV010000406.1:0-5436 GCF_010672755.1 Moorena sp. SIO1F2 | reverse complement strand
AATAAACGCGCTTCAAAGTCCTGTACTGATAACCCTAATTGCTTTGCGACAAACTCAGATACCTTATCAATAACTGAAAGGGTTTTACTAATGGGTACACGATCTACTAATAACTCCCTTACCCCTGGGATAAATTCGTACTCAATATAATTGGGATTTGAATCTTGGTCTACAGGTGTTATAGACTGGAGTAGTCCACTCATAAACACCTCCGCTACATGAATTTGTGCGGATTTTGGTAGCAGGGTTTGCTGAATTAGTTGCACTACAGGTAAACTAACCGGAGCAGCTGCCATTAATCCAGCTAACCGACGCGCCATGGGAGAAGCCGTAGCAACAAATCGACTAACTAATGCTGATGCTGTGAGTTGGGGTTGACTGGGTTTACTATCTACCCATCTTCCCTGTGGTTGAGGGTCTTCAGATACATCAAAGTTAAACCCCACTGTGGTAACATTTTCATGACCTGCTATTACTTGTGACCAGGCCAGTAGCGGGTAGGGTTCTAAAGTAACCACGGGAACATTGACAGAGGAAAATTTATTCTGACTACTGTTCCCGACTTCTGAAAGAAGTCCAATATCATCTTCATCCGAAGGTTTAACAATAAACTGAGAATTGACAACTCCAGGACTAAAAGAATGCAGTTGCACTGGTATTTCGGAAGCTAAAGCCGTGCGTTCCCAAAGCCGTTCAGGGAGTAGCTGAAGGATAGTCAGTAAACCATTGCGTCCCCACAACTTGAGCACTGGATGAATTAATTGTCTGCGCCAAGCCACAGAAATACAATCACTCACCAATAAAATTAAACGTTGTTTCTTGGGGTCATTTAATACCTGGGGAGGATGGGGAGTGGAATCATATCCCCCTGTGCTAGTTTGAGGCAATAAGTCTACCTTGGTTTCAGTAATCGTTAATTCCCAGCTGCGTACATCCCGAAACGCACCATGATGCTTTAATAAATGTTGCAGTTCAGTGATTGTCTGTTTCCAAACCGCAGTTGAACTGGTTTTTTCAACCACCAACGCTAACTCTAACCATCGTTCGGAAGCAGGTTTCAGAACTGGTAGCCAAATGTTTGATTCGGCAATTTGGTAAACAGTTGCTTCCTCATCCAATATCGTTTCTGTAGCAGATGGGACTTTCCGCATTAACGGACGAAGTGCCCGTCCCAAAGCCAGACTATTTCTCAATGCTACCGCTGCTGGGACTTTAATCGGAATTACTTCTCGACTTTCTTTAGTCTTTTTAGGTTTGGAAGAGGCAAGATCAACCTCAGCAGGAGTTTCTATGTCTTCAGGTGACGATTCTTCTGAGATATCTGGAGTTGGGTTTGGGGGTTGCTGTGATTCCTCTTGGGATACCGTTGATGATTGCGATGGCTGCTGTGGTTCCTCTGACTGGTCTAGATCAACAGCCAACCAGAGAATTTCTGCTATTTCTCGAGCAGTTAAATCAAATCCTGCTTTTTGTAGAATAGCGATCGCTTCTTCAAGCATATCCCTTATATACTACTGAGGTACTGCATTAATCGGTCAATTAACGTTTCTTTTTTCTGGTCTTTGTCTTCGTCTTGAGAGTCACCCATGGGAGAATCTTGTGTATTGACTGTGTTAGTTAACAGATAAATGGCATTGAGCAATTGGTCTGTAGCCAAGTCTCCTTTCTGCCGTCGCATGAGAAATGTTTTAATAATTGGTTTGGCTTGTTCAAGACTATCCCCTAAATGAGCTTTGACAATCGCTTCTAATTCCTTGGGAGTTGGTTCCCGTAAATCTAATCGTAAACAGCGTCGTAAAAAAGCCGGGGGAAATTCCCTCTCTCCGTTACTGGTAAGGACTACAAAAGGAAAGGCTTTACAGGTCACCTTTCCGCTGTTGATGGTTGTGGTTTGATTATCCCAGGTTTTGACAACAATGTCTCGAAACTGGTCACTGATTCGTGTGAATTCCGGGATCTCAAATTCTCCTTCTTCAAAAATAGTCAATAAATCATTGGGTAAATCAATATCGCTTTTATCCATTTCATCAATTAATAATACCCTGGGGTAATTTGAGGGGAGTAACGCTGTTCCCAAGGGACCCAATTGAATATACTTACCAATTTCTGCTAAATTATCCTTGCCGCTGCCTTGAGCATCTTGTAATCTACCAATGGCATCATAACTATAAAGTCCTTGCTGTAAATGGGAGCGAGTGGTAATATTCCAACGTAACACTTCTCCTAATTGTAACTCTTGAGCGACTGCATAGGCCAACGATGTTTTTCCTGTGCCTGGCTTTCCCGTTACTAATAAAGGACGACGCAGATACAACGCGGCATTGACTAACTCTATTTCCTCTGGCCTGGTCTGATAGGTTGTACCCCGTCCTTTTTTGTCAAATTTCCGCCAGCTAGGAGGCTCAGGAAGGCGTTCAATGCCATTGTGGGGTTGTTCGGGAGTTCCGCGAAAGATTTTCCAAGAGTTATTAGTCATAGTGTTGTATAGTCAATCTGGGGTGGTAGTAGATAAGGGTCTTCCCACAAAAGAGCAAGATGGTGTCCGATATGTTCTTCTTTATTCCCTTTGCCAAAAGCTTCTAACCGTTGTTGTTTTACCTTTTCGGGAAGTTCATTTATTTTACAATTGAGTAATTGTTCGAGTTCATCTTGACAATTGATAGTTGTAAAATCATTTTTTCTGAGCCATAAAGTAACTGGTATTGCCGTCCTATCAATGACTTTCAATATCTGCTCACATGGGGGTTGATGTAATTTTACAGCTATCGCCTCTCTTTCTTCCAAATCAACATACAATTCCTGCCAAGAATCAAAATTACTCAAAGCAAAGTTACTTAAGCATATAGTTTGAGAGTTATCTTGAATTTGTGTCCATTTTTTTAACCATTTGCCTTGATGGCGATAATTTTTAAAACGTTTAAGAGATCGTAAAATTACGGAATACTCGATACCAAGTGGAATTATTAAATCATAATTATCTGGAATTTTAATTTTTTCAATTTCATAGTTCAATAGTTTATAAGGCAAGAAAAATGCAATTCTTGGTTTACCGTAATATTCCCTGGAATATTGAATCAACTGCTCTAGAAAAAATTCTATTAACTTTGGCAACTCTTCAAGAGAAAAGACATCTTGTTCAGATTCTACATCAGCTGTTGGAGTCTCTAAAAATTTACATTTTTGATGATTGCGTAAGTAATCATAATTACTTATGTCAGGAATGAACCAAGCTGAGACTAAATAATTAGGTTGACGTTGTCGGTGATATTGCTTACTGGAATCTAGCTTGATAAGCAGATAAGGTTGTGCATCTAAATTTTGTTGCTGATAATTTTGAGAGTGACTGCTACTCTGAGGTAATAAATCAGAAGGGTTATTGGCATTTTCTTTTATCCATTGCTTGAGTTGCTCAGCCTTTGGCTTGGGAATATCTCCAGTTTCTAATAAACGATCAACAAATTTTACAATAAGTTTTTCATCATCAGTTGGTTCAGGTATATCCTCAAAACTCTCCAGAATTTCCGCTAAACTGTCAGGGAGTTCATCTTCCCAATCATCCAATAACTCATCGGGACAACAAGCTTGATAAGCCTGTTGCATTTGCTTGATCAAGTTTTTTTCTAAAGGAAGCAATATATTGACTAAACTAGTGGTAATTTGAAATTTTTCCTTGATTGCTTTTAATTCAGGATTCTCTGGATTGTCTTTAAGGGCTTTATTAATTAATTTTGCTAACCTATTGCTAGCTTGAAACAAATGTACTACTTTGTAAACAATTTCAGTAAAATCTTCACCACGAGCCATCTCTTCCAGATTTATACTGAATTGATGTCGTAGCATCATTTCTAATTTAGTTTTACTAGGGAAAGCACTACACAGTGCTGACTCTATCTGCGCGAGGAGATAACCAGGGGGATTTCCAGCATTCATTGATGGTTACTTCAATAGTTTAAGGGATAGATGTGCCAAATTGGGATGCTCGCCAAAAATTGATTACAACTCAATACAATAATAATCCAAAGCCCCAAGTCCCGGACCCTGACTCCAGCGTGAATCAGGTTTCCAAGCACCCTTAGGTTCTTCGCGACGGCGAGTGTGGACAGTGAGCTGATTGTCGTTAATTTTCAGTAGATTATATTGCCAGGGATAAGCCGATCGTAGTTCAAAGGTCGGTGCGCCAAAGGTGCCAGCACAAATTCCGTCGAGTTTGCGTCCACCTCGGCTGAGGTCGTAACGGAAAAGGCTGGTTTGGGCTTTGTGGATGTGTCCGTGGAGGAAGAAGCGAAATCTAGCAACGGCCAATTGTTCGATGAATCCTTGGTCAGTAATGTGATCCCTTCCCTCACTATAGAGGGGATGGTGCCAAACTGCTATTTTCAAGGAGCAGTTGCGGTAGTCTGGATTACGGCCAATTTTTCTCAAGGCGTTACTAAGAGCACCGGAGTGGATACTAGCACGGGTTTTGAAGTGATGATCAAGTTCCCAAGCTGAGTTTAGTCCTAGGATCAGCAAGTTTTGCTCTGGCAGATAGTCGATAATGGCTTGCTGGTCATAGTCGAGGGGATAGGGTTCAGTTTTGATAGTTTCATAAAATTGGCTAAAGTTGGCAAAGCGTTGTTGGTATTTGGCTTTGTCTCGGACTCGAATCACCTCATCAGTGACTTTGATGTAGTGACCCTCTTTGAGTTTACCTTGGTATTTTTTGCGATCGCGTAAATCATAACCATCCTCTGCTAGTTCCCAATTGAGGTCATGGTTACCCGGAACTAGAACAATTTTCTCTGGGTCTAGGGGAAAGTCTTTGCGGAGGTTGTCGATAAACAGTTGTGCAGCCTGGTATTCTTCTGCAGTGGAATAATTGGCGATATCACCCGATAGGATCAGAGCATCAAGGTTAGGGATTTGAAGTTCGTAGCTGAGGTCTTGGAAGAGTTGGTTTGACCAAAGGATAGCTTGCTCACTGGTGGTGATATGGAGGTCCGAGAGGTGGAGGATGTGCATGGTTTGAGTGGTATAGCAATTCTCAAACTCATGAGGTACACAGGATTTTTTCCTGCTCCTCCCCGTCCCAGCGCCCGAATCATGATGTTGAGGTTGTTTGTTATATTCCTGAATCGAATTTGGCTTGACAATCAGATTAGATTGTGAATCTAAGTTTGGTTTTTGAGGTAAAAAATCATAAATATTATTAGCATTTTTTTCTAACAATTGCTTTATTTTATCAGCATTTTTTTTGGGAATATTTCCAAGTTCTAATAAACGTTCTAAAAATTTTACAAGACGTTTTTGAGCATCATTTACTGGAGGTAAGTCAGGGTTCAAGCTGATGGAATCAATTCCCAACTCCACTAAGAAGCAGGCAAATTCCGGATAGTCACTTGGTGCTTGACCACAAATACCAATCTTGCGGCCATTTTTCTTGGCTTTTTCTATCAC
>NZ_JAAHFV010000405.1:0-5443 GCF_010672755.1 Moorena sp. SIO1F2 | reverse complement strand
TCCATAATCGCCCCGAATAGTTCCTGGTTCAGCCTCCAGAGGTTTGGTAGCACCAATAATCTTTCTTGCGGAAGCAATTACTCCCTTTCCTTCCCAAACCATTGCTACTACAGGACCAGAGATGATGAATTCGATTAGTCCACCAAAGAAAGGTCTCTCTTTGTGAACAGCGTAATGCTGTTCGGCAAGTTCACGGCTGACGCTCATCAGCTTCAGCCCAACTAAGGTAAAACCTTTTGTCTCAAAACGCTGGATGATTTGACCAACAAGATTCCGTTGTACACCATCCGGCTTAACCATCAGAAATGTCCGTTCCAAGTTTTTCTCCTCAAATTGTTTAACTCAGCTCAATCTTTGGCGTAACCTTTCCTATCATATTCCGTGCGGACGAAGATTCAAGCCCGTTCTATTGCTAGTTGAATTAACTGATCCACTAATTCTGGAAAAGAAACACCTGTAGCTGCCCACAGTTGGGGATACATACTGGTTGCAGTAAAACCTGGTAAGGTGTTGATCTCGTTGATGAAGATTTCCCTAGTGGCTTCGACATAAAAGAAGTCTACCCGTCCTAAACCAGCCCCATCAACGGCAGTAAAAGCCTGGATTGCCATTTCCTGAATCTGGGTAGTCACGTCAGTGGGCAAGGGAGCGGGGATTAACAAGTCGGCTTGACCTTGAGTGTATTTGGTTTCGTAGTCATAGAAATCACTCTCATAGGTAATTTCACCAACTACTGAGGCTTTGGGATGATCGTTACCTAGTACAGCACACTCTACTTCTCGCCCTACTACTCCTTCTTCTACAATCAACCTACGGTCGTAATTAGCAGCATGATCTAAGGCGGCTTCTAATTCAGAACGCGATCGCACTTTGGCAATCCCTACCGATGAGCCTAAATTAGCTGGTTTGACAAAGTAGGGATAGTTTAAGGTTTCCTCAATTTGGTCACAGAGTTTGGTAAATACACAGGGATCGGACCAAACTTGCGATCGCAAAACTTCCATGTAGTTGACTTGGGGTAATCCGGCTTGGGCATATACTGTCTTCATTGCCAGCTTGTCCATGCCTACAGCAGAACCCAAAACACCACTACCCACAAAGGGAACTCCCATCAGGGTTAGTAATCCCTGAACTGTGCCATCTTCCCCATTCGGCCCATGGAGGATGGGAAACCAGACATCTACCTCACTGACAACAGCCGGAAATTGCCAGACATTACCGCTAGGAGCAGATTCCAGGGGGGTTCCCGAGTCTAAAACCTGTGCGATAGTTTCGACCACTGTCCAGATGCCATTTTTTTGAATGTAGACTGGCAGCAATTCGTACTTAGAGGCATTTTCTTCGGCATACAGAGCGTTTGCGATCGCTCTTGCAGAACTAATCGAAACTTCGTGTTCTCCTGATACACCACCAAACAGCAGTCCAACTCTGCGTTTTGTCATAGCACTATACAGTTAATTAAAAATCCTCTAATAAAGAACCCAAGCGACTTAGTAACGGATCAGATTGATCAGCCTCTTTTTCCAATCCTGCGCGGAGGCTCCCATCTGACTCTCTAGTAGCTTTTTCTGTGGATGCCTGTTCTCTTACGCCAGACAAATCCGTTGTACTAAAATTCGACAGCACCGTTTCTACACCAGCAACTTGCTGTTTTAAGTGTTCGAGTTGTTGATGAGAACGGTCATCCACTTGCTTGACCTGTTCGATTAAGGCCGTCAATTGATCATCAAGTTGATCAGAAGATTCTTCAGTAGATAGAACCTGCTCTAATTTCCCAAGCTGCTGTTGTAACTGCGTCAATTGTTGAGTTGTATTAGAGTCTATTTCCTCAATCCGTTGAGTCATATCACTTAGCTGACTATTCAGTTGGCTAGGACTCTGAACCGATAACGCCTGTACCACTTCAGTTAATTGCTGCTGCAGTTGGGTTAGCTTGTCTTCAAGATTTCCAACACCTGTTGTTTCCTCGGTTGTTTCCTCGGTTGCTTCCTGGGAGGATGCCTTTTCCTCAGAGGATTCTGGTCTTAACAGAAACTCTTGGAGAGCTTGCTTGCACAACATGCTAAAGCTAGGATACTGACCCTTAGCTAGTTCTTTTTCCACTGCCTTTAGTAGGGATTGATCCTCTCGGTTAGAGGTAAATGCTACTGTTTTATTTACTTTTTTTGCGATCGCTGCCATGGGAATTATACCTATAATGCTAGGGGATAATTACAATACAATTTATCGAGATGCTGACTGCTTCTGCACCTCTCCATAAATGTATTGTCCCAAAGCATTTGCTTTTCGAGAGGGTTGAGCTAAGTAACCCTTCAGTCTAGCTTCTTTGAAGATAAGTTGAAGATCATTCCAGAAGAATTGTCCACCACCACCAGTCACCACTACGTCTGTGGTGCGTTCTGGTAGCCAAGCGAGCAAGCGATCTGACAGTTCACGGGCAAAACTTTTGCGCAAACTCGGTATAATTTCGTCGAGGTCTGTGGGCTGAGCAGCACCCTTAGGACGATAAAAGCGCTCTCCCTCTGGACGATTAACCGCTTTGATTAATAGCAACGATTGACTATCAGCTCCCTGAATTTGCGCAGCTAATTGATCATAGAACTCATTCATGGCAAACGCTTCACTCTGAGATGCTCCTCTAGCAAATCGGAACGAATCTGCCATGATAAAGTCAGTGGTTTGGTGGCCAATATCCACAACGGCGACGGAACGGTCGTGTAATCCGCCATCCGATGGATCGTTTTCCTGAACTTCAACCCAGATCAAGCTACCATAACCCTCTGGTATCACCCAAACTTTCTTAATCGTAATCGAGACTTGTTCCCCTCTGTAGTACATGACATGAGGAGAAGCGAGGATACCAATTAATTCGTCTTTTTCACGCTCAAACTGCTCTTGGGAATGGTAGGGCAATCCCATGATAATTGCCAAGTCACCTTGAAGCTCGAAATGTCCTACGCAGGCAAAGACTTTTATCAAGGCATCTTCTACTTTCGATTGACCAACACCCAAGTTAGCTCCGAAGTCAGCGGCTAGTTGTCCAATGGCGTATCCTTTGCCTTGATACTCCAGCCAAATATCTAATAGAGGGTCACCTAGTCGAGCTTCAAACCCACCCCGACGCACTTGCTCAACGGTGAGATGGGCAACATTGGCAGGAATTAGCACTACACCATCGGGGTAACGGCTGATACAAGCTTTAGTAGAGGTACGACCTAAGTCAATGCTGAGAATAGGAACTTTATTCACGATGGTAGCAAGCTGTTTAGCAGTCATTCGTTAGTATATAGCAGTTTGTCTAACTCAACTCACAAAAAAATTGTCCGATGTTTGGAAGCCCCGTCTAGGCAAGAGCGGGGTGCGGACAATGATTAGGCTTTTTGCGATAGTTCTGCCACCAAGGGCCAAAAATCCTTAGACTAGGTGTGCAGGAAACGCAGGTTGACCCAAGTCTGTTGGGAACTACTCCACATATATAGTAGATTAATCATTCAGTAATCTCTGACATCTCGACTGGCAGTTAGGATATCGCTACGGATTGTTTCGAGAGTAGCGATCGCTAAGTACCTGGACAAAAATAAACCTCACTTCTTGATGCAAAGCGCGAGTGGGGGGAACCCCCAAGACCGTAATGGTGCGTTTTCCGCATTAAGAATTAAATTCGCCACGGGTCGCACCTCTGCCTCGCTGTATTAACTTATGTAAAGTTACCAAAAGCCCTTCTGCTCCCTGCTCCCTATTTCAACAGTTAATTTTACTTTTGTCCGATTCCCGATTCCCAATTCTCAATTCCCGATTCCCGATTCCCAATTCCCGATTCCCGATTCCCGATTCCCGATTCCCAATTCTCAATTCTTAATTCTTAATTCTTAATTTTAAATTCTTAATTCTTAATTCTAAATTCCATAAAAAAATAGCCGTAGAAATACTATCCACGGCTATGGCAATCACATATGTCAGAAATTTCCGAAACCCAAGGCCCCCGGGGGGGAAAACCCCCCAGAAAGTTAAGGTGTTATGGCAACAACCAATACTTGGTCATAGTAGTCATCACTTCACCTGGAATATCGGTCGGCTCTAGAGGAGTCCACTCCGCGATTTCTGCATAGCCTAGGGAATAAAGCATATGGATACTATTGATTACTGATTCACGAGGACCTTTGAGAGTGTGCTGAGTTGGTTTTTTCTTGAAATTGCGAGTAAATTTGTCTGACATAGTGAAAAATTTTTACTTGGATTTACAATAATTATTGTAATGATTATAATTTAAATTGTCAAGGGTTTTTATAAAATTAATAATTGAGAATGTAGAATTAAGAATGTAGAATTGAGAATGTAGAATTGAGAATGTAGAATTAAGAATGTAGAATTAAGAATGTAGAATTGAGAATGTATAGCAGTCGCAGTAAAGCTTAAGACATATTTCTGCTCCGAACGCGCCCCCCGTGGCCTACGGCCTTAGTCCCTACTCCCTGCTCCCTTTCAACCAAAATTCTCTGTCCTAAACTATACTTCGGTTGCTATAAGTTCTAAATTATGCATTCTTCATTCTTAATTATTCATTCTTAATTCTTAATTTAATTCAAGCCTATTTTCGGGAGGATATGATGCAAGAGTCAGTAGTTTATCAACGAATTATTCGCCAAGGATTAGAACAAGGATTAGAACGGGGATTAGAACAAGGATTAGAACAGGGATTAGAACAAGGAAAGCGCAATGAGCTTAATTTAATTATCCGTCTACTTAACCGTCGCCTAGGAGAGATAAATCCCCAATTACAAAATCAAATTGAGAAATTATCCTTTGACCAGTTGGAGGATTTAGGAGAAGCGTTGTTAGATTTTGAAACCGAAGTAGATTTGACCAATTGGTTGAACCAGTTAACGGATAAGTAACATCCGGTTAGGTGTCGCATTCAGCTATAGCAATTCTACGACTGGTGAGGTACAAATATCTGGTTTTTAGGGAGCAGGAAGCAGCGATGCAGCGCGGTCTTGGGGGTTTCCCCCATGAGCGACTGCATCAAGACGGGAGCAGGGAGCAGCTAAGATAGAAGAAGCAAAAGCCAATAGTCAAACAGTTATGTGTACCTCATGAGTCCTAGAAACGCTATAGCTGATAGCTATTAGCTGATAGCTTACCTTGCCTATTGCTAGCATGCCTATTGCTAGCATGCCTATTGCCTGCTCCCTGCTCCCTGCTCCCTATTCCCTATTCCCTCTTACCATGTGAGGAAATGGTACTCGTTAAGAACAAAACAGTACCGGTTTTTAATACAAAAGTACTAGTCGATTAGCAACAAGTACTAGTTACTGATAAATTAGTACTGTTAAATGATAAACAAGTACAGTTTAACGAAAAACTAGTACCCGTTTGTTATACACCAGTACTAGTTAACGAGAAACGAGTACTGGTATGTGATAAACGGCTAACCGTTTATCAC
>NZ_JAAHFV010000404.1:0-5454 GCF_010672755.1 Moorena sp. SIO1F2 | reverse complement strand
GGGAGATAGGGGGATAGGGAGATAGGGGGATAGGGAGATAGGGAGATAGGGGGATAGGGGGATAGGGAGATAGGGGGATAGGGAGATAGGGAGATAGGGGGATAAACCAAAATTTCCTTTCTTGATGCAGTCGCTCATGGGGGTTCCCCCCACTCGCGCTTTGCATCAAGACAATGACTAACAATTCGTGATTCGGATATGAGGGGATGTTTCGATAAATAGGCGCGAAAATCCTGACTATTTGCCTAAAATTCTCCCCATCTCCCCATCTCCCCATCTCCCCATTTCCCCACTCTCCCCATCTCCCCATCTCCCCATCTCCCCATCTCCCCATCTCCCCACACTTACCAACAACCTTATTTATTTCCAGGCAAGAACTTTAATATGTCATTAAGAGCATCAGAGGAGTTGTTTCCAGGGGAGTTAAACTTAGGGACACCTGTTCCCGATGGCAGGGAAGGAATAAAGTCAATGGATTGACCTGAGGATCCCGGTAGAGTAGCTAGGGCTACGCGATCGCCTCCCACTTGTCGTAGCACATCCAATACCTGAACGACCTCGTTGTAACTAGCCTCCTTGGCAGCATAAAGAGCCATCAACCCATAAGGATTGGTTTGACGATATGCCTGCAGTTTCTTTTTGAACTGCTCTTGGGTTACCACTGGCTCCTGTTCAACGTAGAGTTGACCAAATTCATTAAGGCTAACCATTAAGATTTCCCGTCCTTGAGCCTTAGCAGTACTTGCCTTAGGCAAATCCACGCTCAGGGCTTGCTGGCGAGATAAAGTAACAGCTGCCAAAATGAAAAAGGTCAGAATACAAAAAATCACATCAATCAGGGGAACAATCTCAACCCGAACCTCTTCCGGCGAGCTATCCATTCGCAGTCTTAGAGGACGGACTGCCATGGGGGAAGGAGCTGAATCCTTTTTTTTCGTCATAAATTTTTCCTGTGACTAAGAGCTTTCTTCTTGTTGTAACCAATCTTGTCGATAAAGCAATTCCAACTCGCTTCCAGCTTTGCGGAACACTTTAACTTGGTTAAACCAAAAAGCCTGAAATAGTCGATAGAAAGCCAGACTGATAATCGCCACAATCAAACCTGTAGCTGTGCTAATCAGTGATTCTCCAATCCCCTGAGTCACCCCATCGGTGGAAGCTGTGCCAAGGTCACTAATGCGAATGGAACCCAATGAGTTAATCAAGCCCAACACTGTACCAAGTAATCCCAACAGTGGTGCTAGAGCAATCACAGCTTCCAGGAGTTTGTCTCCCCGTCGCATAGCAGCTAATTCATCATCCGCAGCCGACTCTAGAGCCAGTCGGAATACTTCTGGGTCAGGATTATTCAGTCGTAAAGGAGCATACAAATATCTACCGATGGGTTGTCGGCGTGACTCTAGGGCAATCTGTCTAGCAACATGCCAGCTACCAGCTGCTGCCTCTAGAACACGATTAACAATTATGCCTTCCCTCAACGCTATAGTTGCCCAAAACCAGATCCGTTCAAAGATTGTACCCATAGTCAGGATCGATAGAGCCAACAGAGGCCACATGGCGATCCCACCTTTTGCAATAAGTTCGACAATATCCACGACTTGCCCTTACTTCCAAATAACTCAGTGGTCTATCAATCTTCTATTGATTTTCAACCACTTGCCAAGAAACTGATCCTATTCTCCACGAGTTAACTGATTAGGTCAGGAAATTTACACTTGGACTTTAGCATATCCGGTACAGAGTGTCTTAGGTAGTGCGGGGAGTGTGGGGAGATAGGGAGATAGGGAGATGGGGAGATGGGGACCCACCCCTAACCCCTCCCAGGAGGGGAATGGGGAGATGGGGACCCACCCCTAACCCCTCCCAGGAGGGGAATGGGGAGATGGGGAGATGGGGAGATAGGGAAGAATTTCATTTCCATGGGGCTAAGGTCTGATCACGATAAGCAAATTCGATATTAGGTAAAGCCTCAATTTTTGGTTTCATGGTGGAATGGGCATCTTGCCCGTTTCATGGTGGAATGGGCATCTTGCCCGTTTCATGGTGGAATGGGCATCTTGCCCGTTTCATGGTGGAATGGGCATCTTGCCCGTTTCATGGTGGAATGGGCATCTTGCCCGTTTCAACTGCCTAAATTCTAGTAAAAACTCTAATCAAACGGGTGGTTATCCCCATAGTCGGTTTCTGGAAGAATCTGGCACTATAAATAGTAGCTATAGAGTATTGAGCCATTGTTTGGTACATCAGAGCCGGAGAGTTCCCCAGTCCGGTCTATAGGAAAAACCCCTTTTGTGGTTGCTTCTAATTGGAAGAAATCTTAACAAGTGTGGCCCTTGGGGATAACGAGTTTGGCTGGTCTCGGCTTATGAGCATTTAAAACCAGTCGTTTAAACCATTAGTTGGAGGTGTGGCTTTCCTACCCACGCAACTTGGTATGGGATGAGGTATTCAGCCGCAAATTTTGATGAACAATCCAATTCAATCTTTTTACAACTGGTATCGCAACACTATCCGCCATTCTAAGTATCGCTGGTGGATCATCTTGGGAACCCTAGTTTACTTTCTTAGCCCCATTGATATTTCCCCAGACTTTATTCCCATCATTGGGCAAATTGATGATATCGCAGTTATAACCCTGCTCGTTTCAGAGCTGTCTCAGTGGCTAATTGACTTTGCCAAAGCCCGCCAAAGCGAAAAGATTGCCAATGACTCTCAAGACCCTGAAGTCAAGACTGTGGATGTAGACTCTATTGGTGTCTAGTTAAGCGTCTTGAGAGGATTTAGGCAGAAGTGATTATGTGAATCTACTTCTGCATTTTTTTTGCATTGCTGAATCTTCGCGCTGAATAGGAGTAGAGTGGGCATTCTGCCCGCCCGGAAATGAAACGGGCAAGATGCCCATTCCACAGCCGGCTCCCCGTTCTACCAAGATGCCGGAAAGTTGAAACAGCCAAGATGCCCATTCCACCAATATGCCAGGAAGGATACGGGCAAGATGCCCATTCCACGGACTTTTAGGGCGAACGACGGGACTCGAACCCGCGAGTGGTGGAACCACAATCCACTGCCTTAACCACTTGGCTACGCTCGCCATAATCTTACCGTTGTTTATTATAGCATCTTATTTGTTGGTTTATCAACAATCTATAAAATTTTGATGGTAATTACTCAGTCAGTCAGGAATGAATAGAGTCCTGAGGTTTGCTGACCATGGCGGCAATTGTCTTGCCCTGAGGGATTTCCATCAAACATGCAAGACGTTACCACCATTTTGCAGTTAACCTGGAACTCGAAGGCTTGATAGGCATCGTAATATATAATATATCGTTAAAAAATTCAGATGAAGATTTCACAGGTTGTCACCGCTTTTGGAACTATAGTACTTGCGGTGGTGGGAGGCTCAATGGTGGTGACCAATCCTGGACAAGCTACCTATGAAGATTATGCGGTTGAGCAACTGAGCAAGTATCTAAAAGAAGAAGTTTGTCCCCAAGCACCGGAAACCCTAGGCAGTTTCCTGCGCCGTCAGTGTACCATACTGGTGGATACAGGACGACCCCAAATTAAGCAAGTTGTTGCCCAGACCACAAAGCGAGAAAATTTTTTGCTCTTTAGTATTTACCGCACTGACCTGGATGTTAGTACGCTGATCCCTTCATACTCCTTTGAAACTGTAGGGATCTGTCAACAATTTTACCTCTACAAGGCTGATGAAAAATCATACTAAGGGTAGTTGTTAGATGGCGAGCACTGGTCTTTTTGTGGGGATGGTTACCTTAGACCTGGTATACCTCAGCACCAACCTACCAAGCAGCAATGAAAAAATAACTGCTTCTGACTATACAGTAGCGGCTGGGGGACCAGCAACGAATGCAGCAGTAACGTTTAGCTATCTAGGGAATATAGCTAAAATTCTCGGTTTGGTGGGAATTAATCCGATTACTCAGCTAATTCGCAGCGATTTGACCAGTCATGGCGTAATCATCGCCGACCTTGACCCAGCTAACCCCCAACCACCACCAGTATCTTCTATCATTGTTACGGAATCCACAGGCGATCGCGCAGTTATTTCGATTAATGCTACTAAAATCCAAGCCAGCAGTACACAAATACCTCAGGATTTAGACTTGATGGTGGATGTGGTGCTCATTGATGGTCATCAGATGGTGGTTAGTAATGCGATCGCAAAATTTGCCAAAACTCATCATATCCCTGTAGTCATGGATGGCGGTAGCTGGAAGCCAGGATTTGAAACAATTTTGCCCTATGTTGATTACGCCATTTGCTCAGCCAATTTCTATCCACCAGGGTGCTCTGACCTTGAAGACGTGATGGCTTATCTCCTAGACGCTGGGATTCCTCACATTGCCATTACCCAAGGAGAAAAAGCAATTCAGTATCGTAGCTTAGGAGTGTCCGGTGAAGTAACCGTACCCCAGATTCAACCAGTAGATACCTTAGGAGCTGGGGATGTGTTTCACGGTGCCTTCTGTCACTATATTCTACAGAAAGAGTTTACTGATGCCCTAGCCGCAGCAGCAAAGGTAGCTTCCAATTCCTGTCAGTTTTTTGGCACTCGTCGGTGGATGGAAAAAGATATCGAAAATTAGAGCAACAAATGTTTGTCTGCCCACACCAATGGAGAACTAGAAGGGCTTATAGTCCGATGTGTAATCACAAATAGGCAGGAAACCTGATGCAAGACTACCAAGCTCCCTGGTACCTAAGAAATGGCTTATTTCAAAGTATTGCTACCACTTACTGGTACGGCACGACCTGGAGTTGGTGGGGGGAAAGAGTACCTTGGCTTTCCCATTTGCCCCTGATGCCCTGGCAGGAACACATATTTACTGGTGCGGATCAGGTACCGTTGCGCGGATTGTGGAGTTGTCCTGACAATGCCAAAGGTACCCTGATTGTTAACTATGCCCTTACAGGGGATGTCGATAATGGTTGGTATAGTCGTACCCTTGCTCGTAAAGCCTACAGCAATGGTTGGGCAGTGTTAATTTATGATTGGCGCAGTAACGGACGCAGTGCACAACTATCCCCAGTCCCATCTTCTGACGGTTGGCGAGAAGGGGAAGATCAGTTGCAGCTAGCCATGCAATTAGTAAAGATGGGTTGCCCAGAACCTGTCGGTTTGGTGGGCTTTTCCATGGGGGGACAGTTGGCATTGTGGGGACTTAAGGCAGCAGTTGAAAACAATTGTTCTCTGGTCAGGTTTGGAGCAGTTTTGGCTCCTAATCTGGAATCGAATCGCTCCATAGATTATTTGCTATCTACGCCAATCGGACGCTTGATCGAAAAGAAGTTCACTCATAAACTCAGGAAAATATCTCAACAACGGTTAGAAAACTTTCCTGAGGCTGTCAAACCTGGTGTAGTGGAGTGCATTAACTCAATGCGGAGCTTTGACCACTATATGGTGATTGATTACTACGGGTTTGCTAA
>NZ_JAAHFV010000403.1:0-5461 GCF_010672755.1 Moorena sp. SIO1F2 | reverse complement strand
TCTCCCAGGCTCGCATTTTACCGGGATTCATCAATCCATAGGGATCAACTATTTCCTTAAACCGCAACTGTTCCATATCAACGGTTTTCATACCCCCATCTTCTAGGATGTAGGTGTGGGGATTAGCAATCATAGCGCCATAGTCTTCGTGATAGCGAATAATCTCATTCAAACGCTCTTCGGAACTATACCGAACGATTTGTAGTCCCACTGGTATGAGTTGTCCTGCCACTCGCATGAATTCTAAATGCATGATCACTTCATCCCCAAAGTGCTGATAAAAATGCTCCACCTGTTCCAGATTCACAAATGAGGTTTGTAAATAGGTGAGGCTGGGATCAACACTACGGGCGTGTAAGGTGGTATGATTCCAGGTGAACTCTGCTAGGCTGACTCCCTTACTCGCTTCTAGGGCAGTCTTCTGGTAAGTGACCTCTCCACCATACTCCCGAACTAAATCCTGGAATGGCTCTAGGGAAGATTCCGCTATCATCAGCAAGGCACAGTGCTTAGCTTCCGGAAGGTAGTTGCTGAGAGCGGCAAAGTAGGATGGAATTGGCCAAGCGTGAATGCTAATCAGTTTCTTAATCAAGCCATCCGCATCACCTAAAGCTTGACCAAATCTGGCCGCAGTCATAAAGTCATCAAAGACTACAATCACTTCAGCCCAAGGATAGACTGGTCCTAAGGGTATTTCTAATTCGGTGATAATGCCATTGGTCCCATAGGCGTGATTCACCTTCTGCAACTGATCTGACCGTAATTCGATCACACGGGGCTGGTCTTCGAGGGTGACGACTTGGAGAGCATGAATATTTCCGCGATCGCGTAATACTCCATAAGTAATGGAACCAATGCCGCCACTCCCGCCACCAATAAACCCACCAATAGTAGCGGTGCGATAGGTAGAGGGAGCCATGCGCAATTCCCAGCCAATTTTATGAGCTTCTTTGTCAAAGGCTGCTAGCTTGACCCCTGGCTGAACAGAGGCTAAACCCGGTTTTATCCAGTTAATCTGATTGAGGCGAGTAGTATCGAGAATCAGACCACCGTTGAGGGGGATACACTGACCATAATTACCAGTCCCTGAGCCTCTTACGGTTAGGGGAGCTTTGTACTTAACGCAAACCCTAGCTATTTCCAGGACTTCCGCCACCGTAGTGGGACGAACTACGATGTTCCCCCGTTTATCTTTAAGCTGGGATTCCAGTACCGGACTGAAGTGGTAGTAGTCTAGGGATAATTTAGCGACTTGGGTTGGGTCATCAATAATTTCTATTCCGGTAAGTTCCGAGGCTAGGGAATTCCAGTCAATAGCTTGTGGGGTTGTCATCACGGGTGTGGCAAGTGTGGTAGAGAGAGTAAAGTGTGGTAAATATGGAAAGCGTGGTCAGTGTGGGAGGTTTGGGGCGCGGATTGAAATCCACTGTAGGATATTATGTTCTACTAGGGATTTTTAAGCCGAGGTGGTAATTTTTATAGTTTAAACTAATTTGTAATCTTTAACAATCACTAAAATAGGGTTATGGAAAAAGTAGTTAAAAAACTCAAAATAAAGCAACAAAAAAGCGATTTTAGGGACTGGCGAAAACAGTCCTATAAAAAACGCTTAGAAGCCCTATAAATAATCCGTCAGCAATACCACCAATATCAATACAACAATGCTCAACCAAGACTTCAAAGAGTTTATACAATTATTAAACGATAATCAAGTCAAATATTTAGTAATTGGTGGTTATGCAGTAGCCGTACATGGTCATCCTCGCTATACCAAATAGCAAAGGGAACAGCGGATCTGGGAACAGCGGATCTGGGAACAGAAGGGTGAATCTCACTTTTACCCAGACTTTCAACTAACTAAAACCTCTCTATATTAAATTCTCCAGTTTGCACGATGCGCACGCTACACCAACGAGGTTTATTTTAAGCTGACCGCTGACAGCTGACCGCTGACAGCTGAGGATTTTGAAACCTGTTATCAGGCTAAAATTGAGGTAATCATTGACGATATATCGGTTAATTTTATTGATTTAGACAATCTTATAAAAAATAAACAAGCATCAGGAAGGTTACAAGATTTAGCTGATGTGGAAAATTTACAAGATTGAACATCCATCCTGTTAAAATTCAGACCCGGTGGTGCGTTACGGGGCGGACTATCTCAACCCTGGCTACGAAGCTAACAATAAGGGCAAGTCCGCCCCTAATACTAAGTTGCGGTCAAAGGTACAACTTTCTCTTCCGCCAATCTCCCCATCTCCCCATCTCCCCATCTCCCCATCTCCCCATCTCCCCATCTCCCCATCTCCCTATCCAACTAATCTACTCTCTTTGAATGCAACTCGGTATAACTCACCCTACCTATGCCCTTCTCCATATAAGTTAATTGAATTTCCGCTATAGCACCGATAAAACAGCAAACCAGTACTGGCATGTGAGAAAATAGTACTCGTTTAGAACAAACAGGTTCCTGTTTTTGATACATTAGTACTAGTATGTTAGCAACAAGTACTAGTTACTGAGAAACGAGTACTGTTAAGTGATAAACTAGTACAGTTTAACGAAAAACTAGTACTAGTTTGTTATACACCAGTACTAGTTAACGAAAACGAGTACTAATATATAACAAACTAGTACCCATTTGTTATACACCAGTACCCATTTGTTATACACCAGTACTAGTTAACGAGAAACGAGTACTGGTATGTGATAAACTAGTACTAGTTAGCGAAAAACTAGTACTAGTTAGCGGTAAATGGGTACTCGTGTGTTAGACGTCATTACCTGGTCTGGTTTGTTGTTAACTGTTGACCGTTGACCGTTAACCAGAGACTTCAATGACTGAAGGGGAGTCGAACCCTTTAATTCCCACAGCAATTTTTCGTCCACTGCCTACTCCCTACTCCCTACTCCCTACTCCCTACTCCCTACTCCCTCACCCAATTTAAAATTTCCTTAGTAAAATCCGCATAAAAGTAGCACCACCTAAGGATATATAGTAAGAAACTACCAAATGGCTGATTTGTCGATGGGTACTTACTCTACTATTCCTGTATTCTGTTTCAAGCTCGCTAGTGCTACCTTACTCTGCCTGCTCTCACCGATTCTAGCTCCAGAAAATCTGGGAGTTGCTCCAGCAGTAGCACAAAAGACTCCAGACCAAGCCACTCAAGCGGAGCAGTTATTGGATAGGGCAAGGTCAGAGTTTGTTAAAGGTCAGTTGCCTCAAGCCAAGGAGAGTTATCAACAACTATTGACGATTTATCGGGAATTGGGAAACTCTACAGGTGTTGCATTTGCTCTTAATGGCCTTGGACAGGTTTACAATCTATTATCTCAAGAAACCAAAGCCCTGGAAGTATTGCAAGAAGCTCTGAAAATCCGTCAAAGTCTAGGGGAGCGAAAGGAAGAAGGGGAAACCCTGACCCAGATCGGAACAGTTTATTCAAGTCTCGAAGAGTATCCTAAAGCTCTGGAGTTGTTGGAGCAAGCCCTAACTATTAACCAAGAAGTAGGTAATCAGCTTGGGATTGGTTATGCACTGGTTAGTCTTGGCTCAGTTTACTCTTCCCAAGGAGAGTATGACAAAGCCTTAGATAGGTTAGAGCAAGGTTTGAGTATTCTCAAAGAAGTAGGTGAGACTCAGAAAAGCGATGCTCTGAAAGAGCCGCTACGCGATTGGCCTTTGGCCACGCTTCGCGAACGCATTCTCGCACGCTACTATCAAGCCTACGCTCTGAATGGGATCGGCTTAGCTTACATCAGGTCAGGGAAATTAAACCAAGCTGGGGAGTTTCTTGAGCAAGCTCATGCCCTGAGTCGAGAAGAGGGTTATCAATTAAGGGAAGGTGTAGCCCTGACCTTGAAGGGAATACTGTATAACAATCAAGGGGAATTGGATAAAGGGCTAGAAACCCTGGAGTTGGCATTAGCCATTACTAAACCAACTGGTTTTCGGGGATTAGAACAGAATATTCTATTTTGGATTGGAGGGATTTACAACCAGAAAGGAGAGTATGTCAAAGCCCTTGAGGTTTACCAGGAATCCTTAGCTATTCGGCGAGAATTGGGTAAGCGTAAGCTGGAAGGAATTGCGCTCAATAATATTGGCTTAGTTTACTATAATCAGAAACAGTATGACCAAGCCCTCAACTATTATCAGCAAGCCTTAGCTATTCACCAGGAAGTTAAGAATCAGGCTGATGAAAGCACCACTCTTGGTAATATTGCTATACTTTACCAAAAGCAAGAACAGTATGACCAAGCCCTCAACTATTATCAGCAAGCTTTAGCTATTCACCGCAAACTTAAGAATCAGGCTGATGAAAGCACCACTCTTGGTAATATTGCTATACTTTACCAAAAGCAAGAACAGTATGACCAAGCCCTCAACTATTATCAGCAAGCTTTAGCTATTCACCGCAAACTTAAGAATCAGGCTGGGGAAAGCACTACCCTTGGTAATATTGCTACACTTTACCACAAGCAAGAACAGTATGACCAAGCCATTGACTATTATCAGCAAGCTTTAGCTATTCACCGCGAACTCGAAAATCAAGTTCAGGAATGGATTACCCTTACTAATCTTGGAGATGTTTCCGTTAAACAGGGAAAGTATCAGCAAACCATAGACTATTATCAACAAGCCTTAGCCATTTCCAAAAAAATTGAAAATCTCACAGGAGAAGGTGCAAATCTTTGGGGGATTGGGAACGCTTATTATGCATTGGGCAACCATGACCAAGCCATAGACTACTACCAACAAGCCTTAGAGATTTTTCGAAAACTTGAAAATCGCTCCGTTCAAGCAACTATCCTGGGAGGTCTTGGACTAGCTCAAATCAGCCAAGGAAACTATGATCAAGCCCTAGACTCTTATCAGCAACTCCTAGCCATTGCCCGAGAAACCAAAGACTCCTATCAAAAAATAACTGCTCTGATTTTTATTGGGCAAGTTTACGAATCTCAGGGTAAATATGACCAAGCCCTAGATTCATACCAGCAAGGTTTGGTTATTTCTCAAGACATTGATGACCATAAAAATACTGGAACCCTCCTCAATAATATTGGGGGAGTTTACAGCAATTGGGGAAAGTACAACCAATCCCTAGATTACTACCAGCAATCCTTAACCATTAGCAAAAGGTTAGACGACTCCATAGGAATTGCGACTAAACTCAACAACATTGGCTCGATATATAAAGACCAAGGCAAGTATAGCCAAGCTCTAGACTATTATCAGCAAGCTTTAGCCATTAACCAAGAGTTGGGCGATCGCGGTCGTGATAATGTTGCTACTAATTTCAATAATATTGGGGAAGTTTACCATAGTCAGGGTGAGTATGACCGAGCCAATGAATACTACCAGCAAGCTTTAGCTATTTTTAAAGAAATTGGTGAGCGCTCCCAGGAAGCCAATACCCTTAATAATATTGGGTCAGTTTACAGCAGTCAGGGTGAA
>NZ_JAAHFV010000402.1:0-5525 GCF_010672755.1 Moorena sp. SIO1F2 | reverse complement strand
AAGGGGTAAGCAATAATATTATTGGTTTAAGTTTTTTTGTTATTGTTATGATTATCAATATTGTTAATAGTTATGATTTGGTTTTGAGATGTTGATGCTCCTTCTGGATAATAGTGTGAATTGTCACAAGTAGTCAATATTATTGAAGTGACTAGGGTTGAGGGTTACCTTGCTGCTTATGTTGAAGAATCTAAGGGGTAAATTGTGCTATAATATTGTAAGTTTTAACATCATCTCACGTAAAACAAAGAACATAAGCTGATAGCTGACGGCTGAATGCTTACAATAGCACTCGATCACCTAATCACTGCACAATAGAATAGTTGTTTGCTCTTTTCCCTACTATGCCCATTGTCCTAACCGATACCAAAAACTTACTCTGTGACCTAATTGCTCAATATGGCTCCCGCGTCGATTACTTAGCCATTCGCTTAGAAGAAGCCGAAGGAACTAGCATTTTATTACGGGGTGACAAGATAGAAACCCTGAGTGAAGGTCTGTCTATCGGTGGACAAGTAAGGGCATGTTATAATGGAGGATGGGGTTTTTCGAGTTTTAACCAGCTTAGCGCTATTAAAGAACGAGTCGAAGATGCGATCGCAGCAGCTATGATTGTGGGTAATCAAGAAACCACCCTTGCTCCTATTGAACCAATACAGGATGTTTGTAAGTTACCCCTGACTGGTACAGACCCTAGGCAAATTCCCTTGGCACAGAAGAAAGCATTATGCGATCGCTACAATCAAATTCTCAGAAGTTATGACAATAGCATTGCTACTACTTCTGTCCGGTATGGGGATATTAACCAACGCATCATCATTGCTACTTCTGAAGGTACCTTGATAGAGCAGTCTTGGGCAGATCTGGAAATGCGTTTTGCTGCTACTGCTCGTAATGGTGATACTGTCCATACTGGTAGAGAAACTATTGGCTCTCGCCAAGGCTATGAAGACCTAACCAATCTTGATCAACAAGTCCATGGAGCAGCTCAACGTGCTGTCGATGCTCTATCCTTACCACCAGTTACAGGTGGTAATTATACAGTAGTTATCGACCCCATTCTGACTGGTTTGTTTGTCCACGAAGCCTTTGGACACCTTTCTGAAGCCGACATGGCTTATGAAAATCCTGACTTACTGGAAGTGATGAGTATAGGGCGTCGTTTTGGCCCAAAAGAATTACAAATCTTTGATGGAGCTGCTCCCCAAGGACACCGGGGTAGCTATTTCTACGATGATGAAGGCACTCCAGCCACTACCACTCAGTTGATTAAAGATGGTGTATTAGTTGGACGTCTTCACTCCCGTGAAACCGCTGGTAGGTTAGGCGAAACCCCTACTGGTAATGCTCGTTGTCTCAATTACCACTATCCGCCGATTGTTCGGATGACTAATACTTGGATAGGACCCGGAGCTACTCCAGTAGCACGGTTGTTCGATGATATCACAGTAGGAGTTTATGCTCGCAATTGGCTAGGAGGTATGACTAATGGCGAAATGTTTACCTTTAGCGCTGGAGAAGCTTGGATGATTCGCAATGGTCAAATTGCTGAACCTGTGCGAGATGTCACCCTTTCTGGTAACGTGTTCAAGACCTTAGCTGATATTGAAGCTATTGGTGATGATTTCTATTGGGATGAATCCGGTGGCTGTGGTAAAGGTGGACAAAGTGGCTTAGCTGTAGGCTGTGCAGGACCAAGTTTAAGGATTCGGAATGTGGTAGTTGGTGGAGAAGTTGAAGGTTGAAGGTTTTCTATCAGAATTAAGAATTAAGAATGAAGAATAAAGAATGAAGAATGAAGAATGAAGAATGAAGAATAAAGAATGAAGAATGAAGAATAAAGAATGTGGAATTTAGAATGTGGAATTTAGAATTATAAATTATAGTTATTCTGTACTTGTTATGCTAAATAAACAGTCTTTAAGTAAGAGGTGAAACCGGTTTTGAGAAGATAAAACAGTGGTCAGAGGCCGTATTCAGCAAATTTTATTCGTTGAATAGCCTAATTTTCCCTGTAGATTAAGCTTTCTGACTTTTTTAACTGGAATTTTAGCATAAAAGCTACTGAATACCCAAAATTATTCATTCTAAATTCTACATTCTACATTCTACATTCTCAAATAGGGAAAAGCGGCTCTGGAAATAACAGTAGTCAGAGAATCAGTATGCAACGGTTGGTGATATCACCTACACAGTGTCAAGACCAAGGGATTGTTTTAACTGATGCCCAACAGCATTATCTAATTAGAGTGTTGCGGCTGAGAAAGGGCGATCGCTTTATTGCTATGGATGGAGAGGGTGGCTGGTACGTTAGCGAGCTAGAAGGTGATTTGACTCAAGCTAAAATTGTCGCATCTGAGCACATTCAAACTGAATTGCCTAAACAGGTAACCTTGATGGCGGCTATGCCTAAAGGGAGTGGATTTGAGCAAATTTGTCTGATGGCAACGGAGTTGGGAGTGACTCGGATTGTGCCGTTAAAAAGCGATCGCACTTTACTCAATCCTAGTCCTCAAAAGCTCCAGAGGTGGCGACGGATTACCCAAGAAGCCGCAGAGCAATCAGAACGGGAAGTTGTGCCGAAAATTCTTGACCCTGTTGACTTTTCCGATAGTCTTCAGTTACCCGAAACCCTAGAAGCCTATCGCTATATTTGTGTAGCTCGGGGAAAGACTCCCCATCTACTCAATTGCTTATTAGATTTACGATTAGGATTGGATACTGGCCAAACAGACCCTGCTCAACATCCTGGCATTGTCATTGCTACCGGACCGGAAGGTGGTTGGACAACTCAAGAGCTAGAACAAGCTACTGCTGCTGGATTTATCGCTGTTTCTCTAGGAAGTCGTATTCTCCGAGCTATCACTGCTCCTATTGTTAGCTTGTCTATAGTAGCAGCAGTGTCGGAATCATCAGTTAAGGCAAACGGTGAGGATTTTGCTTAAGCAATTAATAACATCCATGGGCAACTTAGGCAATAAACTGGGTTTGTCCATGGTTCAATTCAATTACTATAGCGCTAGTTTAAGTGTGAAATTCAATCTAATCAACCCATACAACCCTTAACTCTTCTAAAAGGGTAGGGCTAGTAAAAAAATTTTGATCACCAAATTTTCGCAAACTATAGCGTTATAGTAAGCTAACTGAAATAAAAATAGCGCTAGATAATTTTTGCTCGAAATAAATATAGCGCTATTTTAAAAAAAGATTAAATCCAATTACTTTATACACCCCGTAAGCCCTGAATAAGGTTCGCGCTATAGTATAGCTTCCATGAATCCCAAAATTAAATTAGCGCTATAGTATAGCCATCAACACTAATCATCCCATATACTCTTTACAACCCCTAAAAGAGTAGCGCTATTTAAATTTCCGGTATCACTTTATGAATTTTTGTAAAAATTTGGCAAATACAGAAATAATGTGTTATTATAAGTATAGCGCTAATTAAAGGAGCAAAAAAAATGACCGTAGTCGGAACTACCCAAGCAGCTTTTCTTCTAGGAATTTGTGTCCAACGAGTCCGTCAACTTCTCAAAAATGGCAGAATTAAGGGTGCTCAAAAAGTTGGCAGATTTTGGCAAATTCCCCTATTTAACGGCTTGCCCAAGGTCAGTCCCGGTCGCCGTGGACCAAAGGGAACCTGGAGAAGAGGTTTCCAAAAGGTGGCCACTTACGTTCATGTCAACCAGAACGTCATTAGGCAAAATAAAAAGAACGACACCTACGAGCCTGTCCTAACCGTCAAACAAGGTAATCGCAACACCTACGGTCATTATGTGGAAATCAAAGGACCGTCTCGGTTAGTTTATCAACCTAATTGTCCCAAGGATTGTGGAGCTACAGTGTGGCTGGAAGTTGATCCTTCTGTGGAAATTTTGACCAAACTTTTTGGCTAGTGGGACTTTGGTATTCTTGGGTCTTTTTAGGGGAACTAGCGGTGAATCGTTAAATACTTTTAGACTGTGACAAGTAATTTTTATTCAAAGAAAACCGTAGTTGTTGCTAAATCGGATCCGGCTGACTATACAACAATTGGGGAGGCGATTAAAAATGCCCAACCTGAAACCAGAATTTTAGTAAAGCCAGGGATTTACAGAGAAAGCATTGTTATTGATAAATCCCTAGAAATTTTAGGAGATGGGAAAGTCTCCGATATTGTTATTGAGGCCACTAATCTGAACTGCATTCTGATGCAAACAGACTATGCAATAGTGCGAGGCTTAACTTTGCGAGAATGCACTGTAGGTGTGTGTGTCCCCAAGGGACAGTTAATCCTTGAAGATTGTGATCTGACTGCCTATGACTGTGGTATAGTTATTTGTGGTTCTAAAGCAAATCCCATTATTCGTCGCTGCTGTATTCATGATGGGCAAGGTAACGGTATTCAGATTAAAGATAATGGTCAAGGAGTAATAGAAGACTGCGACATCTATGGCAATACTTATTCAGGAGTGTATATTGACAAAGTTGGCAATCCCACGATTGGTCGCTGTCGTATTTATGATGGAAAAAAAGACGGAATTTGGATTACATACAATGGATTAGGCACCATAGAAGACTGCGACATTTATGGTAATACTGCTCCAGGAGTTGATATCAGTAAAGGTAGCAATCCCACTTTTCGTCGCTGTCAACTCGAAAACCATCCTTTTCCAGGAAGTAAAATTGAAAAAGGACGTAATCCATTCTTTCGTCTATTCTTATGACTAATAAACCCTTATAGTTAGGAATTGCTGGTATACTAGGTCTTTCTATTGCCTTATGCCCTAAATTTTGAGGCATGATCAGTTTGAAAGAGTGGGCAATTCTCAATAATGAGAGGTTAATGACATAAGGTTGGGATAACTTTTTCACTCCAATTCGTTGACTGTCGGAAATTTCAGCAATTTTGGATGATTGTGCGTACGCCTTCAGCCGTGTTGATCGCCCTATCATTCACATTGGCAAGCTTAAGCTGTGGATAACTATAACAGTAGTTAAATTTTTCCACTCAATCCTCTGACTGTCGTAAATTCCAGCAATTTGGGATAATCGCGATCGCGTAGCGTGACTGCATGTCAATCGCACTAGCAACAGCAACAAAGCCGTGAAAATCCTTGGATTGTCGGAAATTACAGCAATTTGGGATAATCACGATAGCTCCTTGTTGAGCAACGCGCGATAGTTATCGAAAATTACAGCAATTTGGGATAATCACGATAGCACCTTGTTGAGCAACACGCGATAGTTATCGAAAATTCCAACAATTTCGGATAATCTCCATAGCGCTAGCTTAATCGATTTCGGTAGTTATCGAAAATTCCAACAATTTCGGATAATCTCCATAGCGCTAGCAACAGCAACAAAGGGTGAAAATCCTTTACTGTCGGAATTTACAGCAATTTTGGATAATCGCGATCGCCCCTTGTTGAGCAACGCAGGTTAGTTATCGGAAATTACAGCAATTTTGGATAATCTCGATACTGCGTTGGTTGAGCAACAAAGGGTGAAAATCCTTTACTGTCTGAATTTCCAGCAATTTT
>NZ_JAAHFV010000401.1:0-5534 GCF_010672755.1 Moorena sp. SIO1F2 | reverse complement strand
AAGTTGCGTGATTGCTACTTACATTGCTTGCTATGTATGACAATAATAAGAAAGAACAGTGAATTTGTACTATCTATATCTCATCTACTAACTATACCGAAACTATATATCTAACCAAGGCTGGGAAGTTCTACCAAACTATCCCAGCCTACTTATGTTTGACACTCTCCGCCTTGCGCATAGCGGGGATTCCTAGATCAACGAACCGCCTTAAACCGCCGAGTTCCTATCTTTGACTCTGCCAAAAATGGGACAGTACAAAACCCGCAAATCCGTTCAAGACCAAATTCCCAGTCAATTCACGACAGACCCAGAGGGCAGTTCTTCTTAGGCGTTTAAGTACTTATTGGAAGTGCCTTAAAAAGTCTGTTTCTCTTCCTTTGCTCAGGTTTCGGTGTGCCGGAGACGAAACCTTAGAAGAGGGTCGCCTTAATAAAAAAGTTTTAACCCTTTTATGCATAGCCTGTAACCCTTAAAGGCGACCCTCTGATTACGGTAACTTCTAACCCCACCGTACCTTGCTTATCGTGCATAGTGATTTTTCTGGGTTCACACGCCAACTGTTAATTGACGATTAGGTTTTTTAAGAGGACTTTCCTTACCCTCTAGGCATTACTCCTTTATGGTCAATCAGTGACGGGTCTCTCTCCCGGCTGAGCCAACGGTTTTGCAGCCTGTACCTATCTTAATTATACAACAAACTTCGTGTATAATATTAAGTTTTTTTCTTGTTTCAATCAAAAGCCGTCCTAGAAGGACGGGGCTTTAAACCCAAAATTTTTGGTAAATGGGGTCTGTACATGGTATCTCTCAATAGTATCGCAGCACCGATGCGATCGCATTGATGGGCTACCTTAGGGGTCAGAGTACTTAGATTGACTCCTGTGGTAGATGTACCTTTTACATATACAAAAAATCATACCATTGCTAAGCTATCAAGAGTGTGTCGAGTTGTTAACAATTATCTGACCAAATAAATCTTGTCTATGCAAACACTTGCCGCTCCTAGCTTTGAGTCATTCCATCAGCTTCAAAGAACTCCCCTGAAGTTCGTTGTCCTCGGAGATAGTCTGATCTATGGATTTGGAGATCCAGAAGGTGGCGGCTGGGTAGAGCGACTGCGACGTCAGTGGATGTTACCCGATAGTCCTGGTCATGTACTCTACAATTTGGGAGTTCGGGGTGATGGGGTTACCCAAGTCCACAAGCGACTAGAACATGAATTTCGCAGTCGTGGTGAACTCAGAAACCGTGTACCAGATGCCATTATTTTATCGGTGGGCGTTAACGATTCAGCCCGTTTAGGACGTCCCGATGGCAAGAATTTTACTAATTTTGAGAGTTTCCAGGAAGAACTAGCCAATCTGCTTGAGCTAGCTCAGCAACTCTGTCCAGTGCTATTTGTGGGCATGGTACCAGTTGATGAAAGGAAAATGCCCTTTCTCGATTGTTTTTACTACACTCATGCTGACCAGTACTACTACAAAGAAGCAACTCGCCTTGCGTGTCTGAAGCGTCAAATTCCCTATCTGGACATTTTTGATTTATGGACGTCCCGTGGTTATGATTGGTGCTTCCAACACCTATCTCCAGATGGTCTCCATCCCAATGTGGCTGGTTATCAGCAATTATTACAAGACATCCTGCTCTGGAACCCCTTAGCCCAACTCAACTCCTTAAGCCTAGCGACAGCCTAAACTATCCCGTGTCGAGATTTTAGTTACAGGATTTACCCCAGTAGCACGCTTACACATCAGTTTAGCCTGATAGCGGTCAATCAAGGCATCAGTAAAATCAGCACCAGTTATCTCGGCATCGTAAAACCTGGTGCTATTCATAATTGCATCGGTCAAAATAGCATTGGTCAAAATAGCTTGGTCTAAAAATACCCGATCTGCCAAAGAATTGGTCAGATTTGCACCTTCGAGATTGGCTTTCAATAAATTGGCCTTGGTGAAGATAGATCCACTCAGGTCAGCACCTTGGAAGTTTATGCCTCGCATTTCAGCCCCTGCAAATACCCCACCAACTAAATTCTGATTGGAATAGTCATGATAACTCAAATCCGTAAGGGCATGATTTACTGTATTCTCCTGAGCATAGGCAGGAGTAGCCGATAAAAGCACCCATAGCCAAGCCATAACCAGAACTAAAATTAGTCCCAATAAGCGTCGCCAAATCACCCTAATCACTTGTCAACCTGACTCCTTAAAACTTAAAGCCTAAAACTCCCTCTCTAACCAATCTTCACCGACTCGAATCGTCAGCTCAGATTTGAGATGACCAGTAGAGGATGCTTCTACTCTACCTAGTCCCAGGACTTTTTTGACAATATCTGCTGTTTTTATGTCCCCTTGCTGAACAATAATCTCAGTCTGGGACAAGCGGTCAGGCCAATCTGAGACATAATAGACATTGTAGAAGTCATTTCTGGCTAAATACCGGGCAACACGGCGACCAAGTTCTGGGTCATCGGTAGCATTTTGAATTGCAATTCTGACCCGATGGGGTGAACGGCGGCGCTTTAATGAACTCTTGTATTTGGGCTCTTGCTCGAAATACTCACTCATCACTCGGTCTCGCCCTCGTGAATTCATCAGCCAGTAACTGGCAATGTATTCATCAGCCTTGCTGAATCGACCGGGCAAGAGTACCATTCTGATATTATCTTTGCCAACCTCTAGACCAAAACCGACCAGTGCCAAGATTTCCTCTAAGCTAAGATTAGTATCAATATACTGCTGCATCACTCGCAGGATTTTTGGTAAACGAGGCACGACACTGGGAGTAACTAAACGCTGGCGCAGTGCCTTGAGTAAGATCTGCTGCCGCTGTATCCGAGCAATATCACCATTGTCTTTTCGGTATCGAGCAAATTGTTCGGCTTGGTCTCCATTCAAGGTTTGCCACCCTGGTTCTAAATCAATTTCCAGTTTCTGAGTGAGATCTACATATTCCATCCTCTCAGGCACAAAGACTTCCAGCCCACCGACCAAGTCCACAAGTTCCCGAAATGCATCAGTGGTAATGCGCACATACCTATCAATTGGCACATCATTTAAGGTACGGCTAACCACTTCTGCGGTTAAGGTAGATCCACCTTTGACATTGGCATCGTTAATTTTAACTATCCCAACACCGGGAATTTCTATTCTCGTATCCCGTGGAATTGAAAGCATATTCACGGAGTGGTCCTTGGGGTCTAAGCGCAACAGCAATAGGGTATCACTGCGACCACCAAAAACCTCTGGGGAACCTGGCAACGCATCTGGGACTCGGTCTATGCCCATCACCAGGATATTCACCGGTCGTGACAGGTTGTAGGGAAAGCTTTTACGCCAAGACTTGTGCTCAGAAGCGGCTGGTTGATTCTGGGGGATTTTAGCCTTTTCGGGTTGAGAATGGGATTTAATCAGGGGCGACAATGGGGTAACTAGGGCTAAGGTAGCTCCCAAAGCCGCAGAAATAACTGCTGTCAGGACAAAAGCGCTACTCCAGAATACCCACCGCAAATAGGGGGCAAAGGTTAATCTTAATCCAGACACAGAAGCGTCTAGGTCTGTAGTCAGGTCAAGCTGAGAGTAGGAAACTCCTGTATCACCCTCTTGGGGTGATGGTTGGGGTGTTGAAGCTGAGGCATTATTAATCACACCTGTATCCAAATCTACCTATGAATTGTGATGACTGTTAAAGGATTCAAGTTCCAAGCCTATAGTTGGCTATCCAATTAAACTGTAGCCTTTGGGTACAGTTTAAGATATTGTTGTTGGCCTATAAGTCTATAAGTCTGTAAGTCAAAGCCAATAAAGCATTTTGCCTACCTTCAAAGTGGCTTAATTGAAAAAAGCGCTTTGGCTACCCACGGCTAAAGCTCCTGGTGAAAGCGCTTTGAGGAACATCTAAGAGTGATTAGTCCTTTGTGATCAATGCACAACAGCAATCCCTGAACAGGGATGAAGGAATTGGTGGACAAATGACTAATTTAAGGACTAATGTAAGAACTAATGTAATGGCTAAAGAAGTACTTTAACCATTTTTCATAATCTACAGCCAATAGCAGCTGAATCAGGGAAAGTGAGGTTAGTATGTAGCAGAAAACTACAGTTAAGGCTACATCATGGATAACTCTCTCATCCCTGTGATTCTTGCTGGTGGCAAAGGAGAACGGTTTTGGCCGTTGAGCCGTAAGCACCGACCCAAGCAGTTTTTATGTTTGGATGGTAGTGGCAAGAGTCTTTTGCAGGCAACGGCTGACCGATTGAGTAAGCTGACGGTCGGGCCAGAACACTTGTGGGTGATTACTTCTGCTATGTTAGCTGAGGGAGTGACTCAACAACTACCATCATTACCCCAGAAGCATCTATTAGCGGAACCAGAAGGACGGGATACAGCACCAGCGGTTGCTTGGGCAACTCTAGAGATTGCTAAGGCTTACGGAGAAGATGCGGTAGTGGGCTTTTTCCCTGCTGACCACTGGATTGAAGATGAGCAAGGGTTTCAGCAAACTATCAAGGCGGCTGCTCAATTGGCTGCCGCTGAGTCATCGATTGTAACCTTAGGCATCACCCCCCAATACCCTTCTACAGGCTACGGTTACATTGAGCAAGGTGATAAGACTGGCACGTTTGAGGGATTGCCAGTGTATCAGGTCAGTCGGTTCACCGAAAAGCCTAACCAGGAGACGGCTGAGGAATTTTTGTCTACTGGTCGATTCAGCTGGAACAGTGGGATGTTCATTTTCCGGGCTGGGGTAGTTTTAGATGAATTGCGCACCCATGCACCAGAAATTATTGCCCCTTTAGAAGAAAAAGGTGTGGCGGCTTATGCTGAGCTAGAGAAGAAAAGTATTGACTATGCTTTGATGGAAAAAACAAAGCTAGCTTATGTTTTACCAGCCTCCTTTGGTTGGGATGATTTGGGAGATTGGAATGCCTTAGAACGCTTGCATAATGGCGATGCTAAAAATGTCGCAATGGCTAATCATGTAGAACTGGATACTCAAGGAGCAATTGTCTACTCTAGTAGTGACGATGAGGTGATTGTTACTATTGGTTTAGACGATGTGGTGGTGGTACGCGATCGCAATGCTACCTTAATTGCCAAAAAAGACCGTACCCAGGACATCAAAAAAGCTATCAAAGTTCTCCAAAATAAAAAATTTCAAGATTTTTTGTAATTAATGGCTTCTCACTTTTATAGGTTAACCACATTATAATTATGCTGAACGTCAGAGTGCTTCATAATATATAGTTCAGGGTTTTATCATTATTAATTAGTCAGTGGTGCTCTTAATTTTCTGACTAAATTATCTAATCTGAACTAGAAAAAACTATAGAAAAAAAATAGACAAAGTTAGGCTAGCGATGAAGTGTATAAACAGCGGAACAGGGAACAGGTAACAGGGAACAGGGAACAGGGAACAGGGAACAGGGAACAGGTAACAGGGAACAGGGAACAGGGAACAGGGAACAGGGAGCAGGGAACAGGGAACAGGGAACAGGGAACAGGGAACCGAAAAAGTATGGATTTTAAGA
>NZ_JAAHFV010000400.1:0-5545 GCF_010672755.1 Moorena sp. SIO1F2 | reverse complement strand
TAATAAAAGTTTAGTAACCTTTACTTACCGTGCTATGATAGGGAAGTGTAAACCGTTAAAATGGAATAGCATAGAATAAAAGTTTACTCAGCTTTACTTACCGTGCTTGAAGATGTTTACAGTAATAAATGTTTTGAATTCAAAATTAATTAAAAGCTTATAGTTATCGTTTTGATTATCAAATTGCCAGGGTTAATTTTAAATTAATGAGCCAATTAAATTCCCTGAAATTGCTATTAATTTCCACCCCAGTTGGTCCGTTGGGTTCAGGCTTAGGTGGTGGGGTTGAGTTGACTTTACGTAACATTGCTACGGAATTGATTCATCGGGGTCACAGGATCACAATTGTGGCAACAAAAGGATCTACAGCTTGGGGAATGCCTCTGGTAGAAATTGATGGTGTTCTGGAAACTAGTATTCAAACTCAAACAAGAGACACTCCTACTATCATCCCCCCATCCTCGGTATTGGCTAATATGTGGGACTATGGGCGGCAAGTTCAAACTGACTATGACTTGATTGTCAACTTTGCCTACGACTGGTTACCGTTTTACCTAACCCCCTTTTTCACTTGTCCCATTGCTCACCTAGTGAGTATGGGTTCATTAACCGAGGCGATGGATCAGATCATCGAACAAGTTGCCATTAATTTTCCTGGCACAATTGGGGTTCATTCAATGGCTCAAGGGGCAACATTTTCCTTCAAGAATCGCTGTCGTTGTTTGGGCAATGGCATTGATTTGTCTGTCTATTCCTTTTGTGACTCTCCCTCACCCTGGGTCGGCTGGGTGGGTCGAATTTCTCCAGAAAAAGGCTTAGAAGATGCAGTGGCAGCATCAGATATAACGGCTAAGCCACTAAAAATTATGGGTCTTATACAAAATCAACCCTATTGGCAGCAGATTCTCCAGGATTACCCCAATGCCCCTCTAGAATACCTGGGTTTTCTCCCAACTGATCAACTCCAAAAACACTTGCGCCAGTGTCGAGCCTTACTGATGACGCCTCATTGGGTGGAAGCATTTAGTACTGTGGCAATGGAAGCCCTTGCTTGTGGAGTGCCAGTCATTTCCTATGACCGTGGTGGATCAGCAGAAATTATCGAAGATGGTAAAAATGGCTTTTTGGTAGAACCCGATTCTGTGGAAGGCTTGGTAGAAGCCTTGGGAAATTTGGATAGAATTGACCGCCGTGAATGCCGTCGCCTCCTCGAAGTTAAATACTCTAATCAGGCCATGGGCGATCGCGTAGAGCAGTGGCTCTGGGATATTTTAAAGGAAAGTCGTGATAGTTGCTAGTTCATTAAGATTTGTAAATAAAAGTAATTTTGTAGTTTGTGATACAGAATAACTGCTATAGTTATAAATGTAAGGGAAGTTAATTCCATAACAATCTTATATAAGCAATCGGAGAAAGGAAAATGTCTACTCAAGAAAAAGCTAGGGCTCTGATGATGAATCACCATCACATGATCAAAAATCGTCAGCAATCTATGCTCGGTCGCGTTGCTTCCGAAGTAGGACTAGATAGCTTAGATTCTGACTACTGGGGTACTATCCAAGGCAAACCCCATCCTAGTTTCCGCTCTACCTATGACCGTAGCCATGCTGCACTTAGCTAGTACTGTGTCAATCTAGTTTTGGGTAGTGGTAAACAATTCGTGATTTTAGCTTCCGTTACCTTTACCAGACCGTAGCCAAACCACGACATCTTTACCACTACCCATCTTTGGCGGCTGTGGGCAGAACCAACCATAGTTTTGATTTTTAGAACTCTGCACTTAAAGGAGTTCTGGGAAACGGAATTACATCCCGAATATTTGCCATACCAGTCATAAATTGCACCAATCGCTCAAATCCCAAACCAAATCCAGCATGGGGCACTGTGCCATAACGTCGCAAATCTAAATACCACCATAAATCTTCTGGATTCATCCCCTGATTCTGAATTCGCTTCTCTAATATATCCAGCCGTTCTTCTCGCTGAGCACCACCGATAATCTCCCCAATCCTAGGCGCAAGCACATCCATTGCTGCTACAGTCTTTTGGTCGTCATTTAAGCGCATATAAAAGGCTTTAATCTCTACTGGATAATCCGTGACAATGACGGGCTTTTTAAACAACTCTTCGGCTAGATACCGTTCGTGTTCTGACTGCAAATCTACACCCCAACTTACCTCATACTCAAACTTACGATCCGTTTTTTCGAGTAATGCGATCGCATCTGTATAAGTAATCCGCTCAAACTGATTATTGATAATATTATCAGCAGTAGCGAGAACATTGTTATCTATCCGCTTGTTGAAAAATTCCAGATCTTCTGGACAGTTTTCCAATACTGACTTAAATACATGCTTGAGAAAGGCTTCTGCTAAATCCATATCCCCCTTCAAATCGCAGAATGCCATCTCAGGCTCCACCATCCAAAATTCTGCTAGATGTCGAGAGGTATTAGAATTCTCGGCTCGGAATGTAGGACCAAAGGTGTACACATCCCGAAACGCCATTGACATAATTTCTGCTTCTAATTGACCACTGACGGTCAGGTAAGTCGGTCGTCCAAAAAAGTCCTGAGTGTAATCGACTGCTTGATTATCGGTTTTGGGAATGTTCTTTAAGTCTAGGTTAGTGACACTGAACAACTCCCCTGCTCCTTCACAGTCACTAGCGGTGATAATTGGCGTATGAACCCACAAGAAGCCTCGTTCTTGAAAAAACTGATGAATGGCATTGGAACAGGCATTCCGAACTCGGAACACTGCACCTAGGGTATTGGTACGCGATCGCAAATGGCTAATGGTGCGCAAAAACTCAAAGGAGTGGCGTTTCTTCTGTAGGGGATAATTGGCATCTGCTTCCCCATACACTGTCACCGAGGATGCTTTGAGTTCAATGCGCTGTCCCTTGCCAAGAGACTCTACTAGTATACCAGTGACTTCTACTGATGAGCCAGTATTAAGCCGTTTTACGATAGTCTCATAATCCGACAAGTCTGGATTGAGCACTACCTGTAAATTTGCCATGGAGGAGCCATCGTTGACTTCCATGAAGGCAAAGTCCTTTAATTCCCGTTTTGTGCGTACCCAGCCTTGAATGGTCAAAGACTGATCTGGTTGACCATTGCGCAAAACTTCAGCAATCCGTCGAATTTCCATAGCTTTCCTCAAAAATCTGAGATAACTGTAAACTTTTCTAAATTACCTGGTGGTCTTTAGCTCTAAAAATCTAAGTAAATATACTTAGAAAGGGCTTAATGTATGTAAAGTTTGATGAACAAAAATTTCTAAATTGTTGCAATAAGTGAAGGAATCACTCATAATTACTATACAAATGCAACGTTTGGTTAAGTTTCATCAAACGACTAGTCACCCAAGATCAGCAGTGAGGCTATTCACTGAAGCCAGGACAGGGTCAGGTTTTTAGTAAATGGTTAGTTGGTAAAGGTGATCAGTAAGGATTAAGCACAATTACCGATTACCGATTACCGATTACCGATATATGTCCTGGGCCAAGCTTGTAGCCCCAGTTGCGATCGCACTCTGGTAATAGCTTCCATTAAAACTAATTTAGAGAGGTATTTGTAAATGGTAGGTTTGTTTAAGGGCAAAAAAAAATCCAAGGGATTCTACCTGGAGCTAGACGAAAGCGAAACTAGCACCCCCCAGCAAGCGGCGGTAGAACAGAAGCCAGAACCGGCTAAAGCTGAGGCAACAGCAGAAACCGCGACCGTAGAAGCAACAGCTGAAGCTTCTAAGCCCAAATCTGCTCGTCAAGCCAAGAAAGAAAAACAAGCTAAGGCGAAGGCTGAAGCAGAAGCTCAAAAAAAGGCAGCTGCTCCTGAGCCAACACCAGTAGCGCCAATCAATTCAGCAGCAGCACTTCTCGGCAAAAAGGCAAAAGGGCAGCCGGAAATGACGTTTGCCACCAAATATGTACCAATGATCATGCCTCGTCGCCGTCCTGGTCCTAGCATGAATAAGTTTATGGACATGGCTGCTCAGATGCAGACCCCTCGTTAATAGATTAGTCATTAGTCAAGAAACACTAGTCCACTATATAACTGAAATGCTGGATCCCAAGGAGTCTCGACCAGGCGAAATAAGTCGATATGAGACTCCAGTTTTTCTAGCAGATCTTGGTAGTCTAGTGCAGTTTGCGCAAAGGTGGTAAAGTCAGACCATACTGGTTTCTCAAGTAGCCGAACATTTAAATAATCAGCTAAGTTGTTCCAGTTGACTCTTGTAGTGCTTTGGTGTATACGAGAGTCTTGGGATTGCTTGTTCTGATGAGAAACTGGCTTGAGGGTTAGAGCAATTCCTTGCTGAAATTGATAATTGCGATCGCATAGTCTGAGAATACTGTGGCGCTGTGGTAAATGCAAGTCACAAACCATGGCATAGTCTAAGGTTTGGGTTTTACGAGTTAAATTCCGTCGCGCATCTAAGTCTACTACCTTCTCAAACAAAGGCAACCGTCCGTCTACTCGTTGGGTAACTTCCGACCAGTTAAAGCTAAAAGACCCCAACTGTCCCTGAGAGTTGTGACAAACTACAGTAGTTTCCTGGTCACTACTGTCAGAAAAATACTTAACTTGATAGATATTAATTCTTTTGATATCTGCTACAGATGCCCACAAACATTTTATTGATGCTTCTCGCAGTAAGGAGCCATAATACTTAAGTTCTCCCACAGGTCCAGTGCGGTATAAACGCCAGCCTCTCGTAGGTAGCTGTAGCCTTGCCGTGTAAGGGTCTATCCCCAGGATACGAGCTAAGTGTTGAGCTGCTTTTGGTTTATCTTGTTGGCTGATCGGCTTTAGGACTAATACTCCCAATTGATTACTTTCAGGGTCAGCCGTTGCTTGGGCTAGGGCTTGTCGGCGCTGTTCTTTTGCCGTAGCTTCTAAGCGTGCTAGTCCCTGACGAGCTTGCGCCATAATTTTAGGAACAGGTGTTCCTTTCAGTAACTGTCGATAGATTCTTTCAGCTGCTTCTAGCTTACCTCTGACTTCCTGGAGCCGTCCTAGATAAAGCTGTGTCCAGGGATTATTGGGCTCTTGCTTCAGAAGTTGTTTAATTAATCGCGCAGCAGTTTGATAATCATGGTGCTCAAAAGCATCAGCAATTTGCTTAAGCATGATAGCGTTAGGTGTTAGATCACCAAGTGTTAGACATTCGGTCTCTCGCCTTTAACTTAAGTGTAAAATCAGATGCTCCTAGGGAGCAGTTAAAATCGCTGACTTTTTGTAGTCTTAAGGGATATTTGGGATTATTAAGGTATTAAGTTAAATTAGCGCTATACTTTAGCCGAATTTATCTAGCGCTCACTTTTTAAAGTGTTAAGGGGTATTTGGGGTAATTAAGTGAGTAGTTTAAATTAGCGCTATACTTTAGTCGAATTTATCTAGCGCTGATTTTTGGGGGTGTTAAGGGGTATTTGGGATAATTAAGTGAGTAGTTTAAATTAGCGCTATACTTTAGCCGAATTTATCTAGCGCTGATTTTTTGGGGTGTTAAGGAGTATTTGGGATAATTGAGGGAGTAGG
>NZ_JAAHFV010000040.1:0-32489 GCF_010672755.1 Moorena sp. SIO1F2 | reverse complement strand
TGATCGCAAATACTCAAAATCTAATGGCAAACAGAATAAATCGGGTACTATCCCCTCGTGAAGGTCAATACAAACTCGACTCTTTTTATCCACAAAGTGATACTCCCAGCCCAGGTCTTTTTGCAATTCATACCCTTGAGACAAGAGTAATTCTTTCACTCTGGGGATGTCGTGCTTATCAACCAGGATGTCTAAGTCACCAAACTGCCGCAGCCCCAGATTGCCGTAAACTGAAACAGCAAGGGTAGGCCCTTTGAAGGGGATAGCAGAAATTCCGTGTTTCTCCAGAAGAGTCAGCAGGTTGAGTAGTTTCTGAATGAGAAATGTGTTGTGTACGACTAAGTGCTGGAAATAATTTCGGAGTTGTTTGAGGATGTTCTGGGGAACCAGGTCTGGGCAGGTATTTTTGAGACTATGGTACAGCAGCGGTAAGACTTTCTGACGGCGAGCTGTTTTGAGCAGATAAGTCCAGTCGATGTCTTGCTCAAGCAGTAAACCTTTGATAGACTTAGCAGTCGCTTCGTCGATGCTGGTTCGGACACAGTAGAGGAGTAACTGGAGTTCTGGTTTAGTTTGGAGTTCTCGGTTAGTTATCGATACTGATGCTATATTAGTTAATGGGGTTAAAGTCATCATCCAAAGTTAATCTAAAAACTCGCGCTGTAGAAACCACCACCATCCATGTGGCGGATAGAATGGCACTTAAGACTTTAATTTTCCCTTTAAAAAAAATGGGAAAATTAGCGAATTACGGCTCAAAGGTAATTAAGTGAACTACCCCGACCTAATTGGCCTATGGCCACGCTACGCGAACGTAGAGGTCGGGGCTTCCAGCTTCACGGAAGAACGCCTTAACTTGGACGGACGCCCACGTCTTGGTCTTACTTCTTCTCCACTGGCGTTGACCTCCCCCGTCCCAGAGGAGGATAGCATTCTGATTCCTTCTGCTCTGATATTTTTTGCTGCATTACCATCTCTGTCGTGATGAGTTCCGCAACTCGGACAAGTCCAAGTCCTTACATCAAGCGGCAACTCCTTGATTTGATAATGACAATTAGAGCAAGTCTTAGAACTAGGAAACCACCGGTTTATTTCAACCAACATTTTACCTTCTTTTTCGCATTTGTAGGAGATAAAATTTACAAAGGTTCCCCAACCTAGATCAGATATTGCTTTAGCTAGTTTATGGTTACGAACCATGCCCTTGACGTTTAAGTTTTCGACTACTACTACTTGGTTGTCATCGACTATCTTTCTAGACAGCTTGTGTAAGTAGTCTTGGCGGACATTTCCAATCCGTTCGTATACCTTAGCTACAATCTTTTTGGCTTTTGCACGCCTATTACTACCTTTTTCCTTCCGGGCAGCAATACGCTGTTTCTTGGCTAGTTTCTTTTCGTATTTCGCTAAGTGCTTAGGGTTGCTGAACTTAGAGGTCTTTTCGCCATCGTAGGTGATTGCAAAATCCTTGATACCTAAATCAATACCAATCACTTTTCCATCCGCAGACGGTTTTGTACCTTGCTCTTTCAGAGCCGCTCCGCGAACAGACTCGTATTCCATCAACACAGAAGCATGATATTTGCCAGAAGGAGTCCTACTGACTGTCACAGTCTTAATCTCTCCGTCTAGTGGTCGATGAATTACTGCTTTTACAATCCCTAATTTCCCAGGGAATTTAAGACAATCACCTACCTGCTTGACTTTTTGCGGATACTGAATTGATTGACGCTGATGGTATGACTTGAATCTAGGATATTTTGCTCTACCTTGGCCTATGGCCACACTTACGCGAACAAAAAAGTTCTGGTAAGCGCGACTAAGATTGAGGCTTACAGACTGCAAAACTTGAGAGTAACACTCTTTTAGCCATTCAGTCTCTTTTTCTTTTTTAAGTCTTGGAAGCATGGAGTTGAGCGCAGATTGTTTCAGACCTTTGCCAGTTTCCTTGTAGGTTTCTATACAGTGATTTAGCGCATAATTCCACCACCAACGAGCACACCCAAAATGTTGAGCAAGGATTTGAACCTGTTCTTGAGTGGGATAGATTCTGACTTTGACGGCTTTGTGTTTCACTACGCTTACCTGCTTCTCGACCTTTGTTAATATTATATGTGTTTCGTATTAACATGTCAATTCTTGGGTCTTTCAAACTAGGCTATCGTCTCGCTATCAATCCTAGAGACGCGCGCCTTAGTAGAGTGGAGCCGCGAATCTTACAGTTTTAACCCTTTTCCTCATAGCTGACCAACCATAAAGGCGACCCTCTACTTACGGTAACTTCAACACCCTGGAAGAGGGTGGGGAATTCCGCGAGTTTTGTTAAAATAATCTATTCAGTAATTGATTACTATTTACTTACTACTTACAGAAAAAACTGGGGTTTTCAGTACATTTAACTAGTAAGTGTGCAAAGTTTTGATGAAGTACCTTGCCATATAACACAATAGGGATTAGTCTTTACCTAATCCCTATTGACTGGCAGCGCTTTCCTTGCTAATGCTTTGACAGGGTGGCAAGGAAAGCTTCCCCATAAGCATATGCGCTACGCGCACGCTGCGCGAACAGCGGCCAGTGATCAGCGGTCAGTGGTCAGCGGTCAGCGGTCAGCTTTGTGGCATAAGCTTCCAGCCTGTGACTTCACTGAGATTAAACCAATGCTTACCTGTTGTCTTGATGCAGTCGCTCATGGGGAGGGGCTGCCTGCGGAACCTGCGTCCGCGCTGCATCGCTGAAAGCCCCGTGGAAAACCCCTTTGGCGGCGCTGCATCGCTTATTCAAAAACTCTTCCCCTAGCGGATTAGCACCTCAAGTAGCGTGCGCGTAGCGGATTAGCTGATAGCACCTCAAGTAGGGTGCGCGTAGTGGATTAGCTGAATGCTTACGCTTCCCCTTAGGTAGATTTGGGTGGCTTAGTCAGCCAAAGGTTAGCTCAGACAAAGGTTAGATCAGACAAATGTTAACGATTATTTCTTTGTCTGGGAGAAATGAGACAGGAAGTATCGCGATCCTCTATGCTCAGTAAGGGTTTTACTATGTATACGAGCAATATAAATGTATCAGCCTTTCCTGGACTATCTGGAAAAAGAGCTATTCAAGCGGTTTGATTTAAGCAGTCAACCAATTCCCCCAGGCTTAGAACGCCAGGTAAGCGATCGCGCTAAACATCGGGCAATTATTCAAAGCTGGTGTTACCAATGCCCGGAATTGCGGAAAATTCGCTATACCTACATGGATGTTGGACCAGTCTCCCAAGTGTTTAACAGTGTGATGTATCCCAGTCACTGTTACGATCTGCCTTTACTAGGGATTGACTTCTTAGCCTTTGGCAAAAAGAAGATCCTGGTGGTTCTAGACTTTCAGCCATTGTTCAGGGATGAAGCGTATCAGGAAAAATACATTGAACCGATGCGAGTCATTCGCGATCGCTATCAGGACTTGGCACAAAACTTAGAAATGAAGTTTTATGATGCCAACCAGTACTTCTCTAAGTATCTACTGTTTGCCAAAATCGATTCCCTAGAGACAGTGAAAACAGAAGTCTTTGAGGCTTACAAAGACTACTTGGCGTTATATTGGCAAATGGTGGAGCAAGCTGAGCCTCTAACTGAGCCAGAAGATATTGAGCGCATTGTTAAGGCACAGAAAGACTACGACCAGTATAGTGCCGACAGAGACCCAGCCCATGGTCTTTTCAGCAGCTACTTTGGTCCCGAGTGGGCAGAGCGATTCTTATATGAGTTCTTATTTGAAGATGCCATGCCTTTAGCCGTTAGTCCAAGCCAAAAATGACTCTCTATCAGCCGTTTCTAGACTACGCGATCGCATATCTAAAAGAGCGCCTTGATCTACAGCCTTATCCCATTCCCCCTGGGTTTGAAAGCAAATTCGCAACAGTGGGGAAAGGGAAAAAGCAGCAAGATGTCCTGACCACCAGTTATGCCTTTGCTGCACCCAAAATCAGACAAATTCGAGCTGCTCATGTCCAGGGGGGAGCAGCATTACAGGTACTCAATTTTGTGATCTTCCCCCACCTCAACTATGACCTCCCCTTCTTCGGGGCTGACTTAGTGACCTTACCTGGTGGACATCTGATTGCCTTAGATATGCAGCCCCTGTTCCGGGATGACCCAGCCTATCAAGCTCGTTACACCGAACCTATCCTACCGATTTTCAAGGCCCATCAACAGCATTTGCCTTGGGGAGGAGACTTTCCTGAGGAAGCAACACCGTTCTTTTCCCCAGCTTTCCTGTGGACACGCCCTAAGGAAACGGAAGTAGTGGAAAATCGGGTTTTTGCTGCGTTCAAGGACTATCTGACAGCTTACTTGGATTTTGTGGATCAGGCAGAACTAATTACCGATTCCCAGCATCTCGAAGCGATCAAGGAAGCTCAACTGCGTTATCTGGGTTATCGTGCTGAAAAAGACCCAGCTCGTGGTATGTTTCAGAGATTTTATGGGAGCGAATGGACTGAGGAGTACATCCATGGTTTCTTGTTTGATCTAGAGCGGAAGCTGGCAAAGGCAAGTTAAGCACTACTGGAATTCTTAGGATCTTAAAACTTAACCTCAGTTCGATGTAAGAAATTGGTTAGTTTTTTCAGGAGTCAGGAGTCAGGAGTCAGGAGTCATAAGTCAGGATAAGACTACAGAATTGATGGGAATAATACAGAATTTTATTGTTGATAAAACTCTGATTAATTGCCAATTAACTGGCAATTAATATATCTTGACTCCATTTATTATGACTCAAAGCTCCTGACTCGATACTCCTACAATTTTAGAGCTTTTAATTGAAGGGGCAAGAGTTTAGCCTCCTCCATAGCAGCGATCGCGCCAAAGGCCAACAGTAGCCAGAAACAAATTTTTTTTATATATCTCAAATCCTTGTCTTGATGCAGCCCCTCCCCACCAGGGCTTTGCATCAAGACAAGGTCGTTTAAATGGGCGACAGCTTACTGAATACTTGGCTAAGATAACAAATTATGTCTTTTGATTAAAAAACGTAAAAAAAGTTAGGCTTGTATGAAGCTCATCCCCTAATCTGTCATTGTGACTGAGGTTTACGATCATAGAGGTGATTAATGACAATTCCTTTGTTAGAGTATCCCCCCTCAAGCCAAAATCAGCGGGTCGCTGGATATGAGGTGCCTGGAGATGAGCAGCCTAAACTATACACTACAGCTCATCTGCTCTCTCCATCGCAAATGGATGACTTGATTAGGGCAGCCTATAGTCAGATTTTTAATGAACAACAGATTCTGACAAGCAACCGCCAAACCTTTTTAGAATCACAGCTCAGGTTTGGTCAAATCACGGTGCGCGACTTCATTCGTGGTCTAGCAACATCTGAACCTTTTTGGCAGCGCAATTATCAGGCTAACAACAACTACCGTTTTGTCCAGATGTGTGTACAACGCATCTTGGGGCGTGATGTCTACAGCGAGCGGGAGAAGTTAGCCTGGTCAATAGTGCTGGCTACCAAAGGGTTAAAAAACTTTATTGATGCTTTGCTCAATAGCAACGAGTACCTGGAAAACTTTGGTGATGACACCGTGCCTTATCAGCGGCGGCGGATAATACCTCAGCGTACTCAAGGTGATCTACCCTTTGCCCGCATGCCTCGTTATGGGGAAGACTACCGCACCCAACTGCAACAGCTGGGTTACTTCAAATACCAACCAATCAAAAGTTATTATCCTCCTGCCCCAGTGCGCTTGTTAGGAGCAGTAATCACTACCGCAGGGGCTGTAGTCTTACTTGGGGGAACAATTGCGGTCGCCTTAGCGGCCTGGGGTATTATCAGTCTGTAGCTCTAACTGTAGTTTTGATAAGAAATGTTACTTACCTACCAACAGTTAGACCAATTAGCTGGAGTGAACAGTTGAGCTGTGTCTTGAGCAGAAAGTCAGCAACCAAGAGGCTTCCAGCACCAATGTGGAGCAAATCCACAGGGTAGCCATGGCAAGCGAGTTCTGATCTGCCGTTGCAATCAGACATCAAAAAATCTTAAACTCTTAACAAGATGTAACGAATAAAGGCTCGACATCATTGTATAAAAGTTACCTGAAGGGTAAATAGTGACAGGCAAAAGCCAACCAACTGGTTGACACACAGCATTCCTAGGTCTCTCACCAAAACGTGAAGTTTTGTAATTTTTCTTAACGATCCGTTTTGTTACCAAACTAATGGGACAAAGACTAGGACAAAGACCAAAACAGAGAGATTAGGAGTATTGGCTGTGGCTGGAGCATGTTATATCCCCTTTCAGGCTGCTTGATTTAGTTTGATTCAGTCTGAGTCTGTTTAACTGAAGCCCGTTTTGAAACAAAACCAACTAACGTAGGAGATTCCGTCAATGTTTGATGCGTTTACTAAGCTTGTTTCTCAGGCTGATGCCCAAGGTCAATACATTAGTGATGACCAACTAAATGCTCTTAGCGCTATGGTGGCTGACAGCAACAAGCGGATGGATGCAGTCAACCGTATTACCAGCAACTCTTCCACCATTGTGGCTAACGCAGCTCGCTCTCTGTTTGCTGAGCAACCCCAGTTAATCAATCCTGGTGGAAATGCCTACACCAGCCGTCGGATGGCTGCTTGCTTACGCGATATGGAAATCATCCTGCGCTATGTGACTTACGCCATTTTTGCTGGTGATGCTAGTGTGCTGGAAGACCGCTGCCTCAATGGTCTGCGGGAAACCTACCTAGCTCTGGGAACTCCTGGTGCTTCCGTAGCAGTGGGTGTAGGAAAGATGAAGGAAGCTGCGATTGCGATCGCTAACGACACCAATGGCATCACCCCTGGTGATTGCAGCTCTCTGATGGCTGAAATTTCCAGCTACTTCGATAAGGCAGCTGGTGCGGTTGCCTAAAAAACTGAAGGTTAGTAAAAGCTCATCGAAAATGTCGCAGAGTCTACCAAAAACTGTTATGATTTGTTAGACTTAAATTAGGGTAACACTGACAGGGATTATTATGTAACTTAAATTAAAGCCGAAAACCAAGGGTTTAATAGTTGCGCTCTCTATCCCGGTGGAACCAACTGTTTTGACATTTTTATGGCGCTTGCGGGATATTCCGTCAGAGCTTTGGGAGATACCCCCTGGATGCTATTGCATCTTGCATTGGCGAGCTAAGGTCTGCCTTTGGTAGACTTTGGTAGCTAAAAAGTATCGGCATATCACTTGCTGTCTAACTATCACAACTTCAAACGTTTTTGAAAACTTGACAAAATATTAGGGAGATACCTAGACCATGAAAACCCCGCTTACAGAAGCCGTCGCTGTTGCTGACGCTCAAGGTCGTTTTTTAAGTAATGCAGAAATTCAGAGTGCCTTCGGTCGATTCAAGGGGGCTACAGCTTGCTTAGAAGCGGCAAAAGCCTTAACTGCTAAAGCCTCAACCTTGACTGACGGTGCAGCCCAAGCGGTGTATAACAAATTCCCTTACACCACTAGCATGCCTGGACCAACCTACGCATCTGACGCTACAGGCAAGGCAAAATGCTCCCGTGATATCGGTTACTATCTGCGTATGGTGACTTACTGCCTAGTTGCTGGTGGTACCGGACCGATGGATGAGTATTTGATTGCTGGTTTAGATGAAATCAACCGTACCTTCGAGCTGTCTCCGAGCTGGTACATCGAAGCCCTCAAGTACATCAAGGCTAACCATGGTTTAAGTGGTCAGCCTGCTACTGAGGCAAATAGCTACATTGACTACGCTATTAATGCCCTGAGCTAATAGCTATTTTGGCCTGGAAAGGTCAGCAGGTGTTAGCAAAAACTAGCATCTGCTGACCTTTCCGGGCATTGTTTTGTCTATACAGTTTGTCTATAGCAAAGGGAGCAGGGAGCAGGGATTAGGGAGCAGGGAGCAGGGAGTAGGGAATATGGCATCAAAAATGCTCACCATTGATTTAGGTACCCTATATCTACCAAGTAATCAGATCAAGGATGAAGAATAAAGTAAGAAATTGGTAGGTTTTTTGAGGAGACAGGAGACAGTAGCGTGCGTAAAATGAAAATTAACAAGTCTAAGATTAGCAAGTGTAAATTCACAAGTTTAAATTAGCAAGTTAACATGTTGCAGCCTAGTCTTGAAAATTATGTTGAGACTGATAACTCTGAGTCATTAACTGTAGAGCAAGCGATCGCCAATCTAAAAGGAAACGACCAGGGGCTTCGCTATTATGCAGCATGGTGGCTAGGAAAGTTTCGAGTCCGGGAACCACTGGCAATTGATGCCCTAATCGCTGCGCTAGAGGATCAGGACAACCAGACAGAATTAGGAGGATATCCTCTGCGCCGAAATGCCGCCAGGGCCCTGGGCAAACTAGGAGACCATCGAGCTGTGCCTGCGTTGATTGATTGTTTAGACTGCCCGGATTTTTATGTTAGGGAAGCAGCGGTACAATCTTTAGCGATGTTAGAAGATCGTACCTGTATTCCCAAGCTGATCAAACTCCTAGATGGAGGTTTAGAAGCAGCCCAGCCTATACCCGGATGTCCCCACCTCGCCCAACCCTACAATGCTGTCATCGAAGCTTTGGGGGATCTTGGTGTAACTGAAGCGATTGACCTGATTGAACTATTCCTAGAACATCCCAACGAGTTGGAACAGTATGCCGCCGCACGGGCAATGTACCAGCTAACTCAAAACCCTACTTATGTTGAACGTTTAATTAAAGCTTTGAGTGCTAATCAAGTGCAACTGAGGCGGGCAGCTCTTTCCGATCTCGGGGCAATTGGTTATTTACCAGCAGCCGATGCGATCGCTAAGACCTGGGCAGAAAATAGTCTCAGGTTAATCGCGCTCAAAGGAATTCTAGAGCATTACTTAGAAAACCATCCCACTGATAGTTGCTACCTATCGGAGACTGCAATTAAAATTATGAACTTGATGGATGGTCTTCTTTGAACTGTAAAGTTTAAAGGATGAAGGATGAAGTATAAAAAAATTTTACCTAAAATTTTATCAATCTATACTAATAAGGTCATTTGATCTAACCATTTATAGAAGCATTACTTCAAAACTATTAGGTTTTGATACTTTTGCTTTTTGCTTTAAACCTACCACGATAAAACCCTTAGGGAAAACAACCTTTAAGCTTATATCATGTCAGGATAACTACCCTTAATAAAAATATTCGCATCTCCCTAAACTCCCCTAGATTATTGGTATTCAACCAGACTTGATATTAGACCCCTGCATGACCAACACAACCCGAGAGCAAGAATTAATTCGAGCTGTGAAAGAGGCAGATTCTGCCTATAGCTTAGTAAAAGCAGTGAGAATCTTGGCTAATGCCCATATAGAAGCTGCAATCCCCACTTTAATTGCAGTTTTTAGCTACAATAACCCAGGTGCAGCAGAATTAGCTGCCGGTGGGGTAGTGCGATTCGGGAAAACAGCAGTAGCGCAATTGCTAAACCTAATTGATGACTATAACTACGGAGGTAGAGCCTGGGCAATCCGCGCACTATCAGGAATTGGCGATCCTAGAGCCTTCGATACCTTAATCGAAGCTGCTGAAACTGACTTTTCTATGAGCGTCCGTCGAGCTGCTACAAAAGGTCTGGGCAACCTGCACTGGGAGGATATGCCTAAAGATAAAATTCCTGCTGCCCAAGAGCAAGCTTTTAAAACACTACTGCTAACTTGCCAAGACTCCGAATGGGTAGTTCGTTATTCTTCCGTAGTAGGATTGCAAGGTCTAGCTACTGCTGTAGTGGTCACCTATCCGGATCTGGCTGAGACTATCAAAACTCATTTAGCGCAAATGTTCAAGACTGAAACCGATGTAACAGTGGGCACCCGTATCCAACTGGCTATCCAACAACTTGCATGAATGACTAATCAGTAATCAGGAACGCCGAATATTAAAACAACACCAATCCTGACGCTTCCAGAGGGTGGCGACAATCCAGTTATTTTGTTCTAGGGTATCAGCAATCGGTTTCACCTGATCTAATAACACACCACTGATAACTCCCCAGCTGGTGGGTTTCACAATAGCATTCATTAGTGGAATTAAATCAATAATCACCTCTGCCAGAATATTGCAGAGGATTCCATCTACTGGTTCACCATTAGTAAGCTTAGACAAGGTTTCTAGACTACCCTGTTCTATTACCAGATCCTGCTCAGACATGTTGTTAAGAGAGCGGTTGTTGCGGGCAGCACCCACGGCTAATGGGTCAATATCCACGCCATAGACCTTTTTAGCCCCTAACAACACCGAGGCAATGGAAAGAATGCCGGAACCACAGCCAATATCCGCTACGACATTGTCGTGATCACTGCTGAAGCCTAGACGCATCTCTAATGCTTCCATGCATAACTGAGTGGTGGGATGGGTACCTGTGCCAAATGCTGCTCCGGGATCAAGGCGTAACAAGATCCGTTCGGAAGGGTCTGGTAAGGGTAGCCAGGCGGGATAGATCAAAAAGCGATCGCCAATTTCTTGGGGTTCCCAGTATTGTTTCCAACTACTTGCCCAATCTTCCTCATCAATCAGGTGCCACCGAGTTATCGGTACTGGCAGCCCTACAGTAAGGGCATCCTGATTTACCCAAAGGGCAAGGGCTGCCAGATCCAACAGCTGTGCTTGTATTTGGGGTAAGTGAGCCAGCACTAGTTGAGAATGTCCCTTAAGCTGGGTGGACATTCCTCGACAACCAAACTTCTCCAATCGCCAGAAGATTAAATCCTCTAAGGCAGAGTCGCACAAAATTTGAATTTCCCACCAGCTGTTTGCCATATCTTAGTTCCGAGGTCAAGAGTGCTGAGTTTAAGAGTGGGGAGTCAGCAGGGGGAGGTACCTGCTCTACACTTAAGGAGCAAGATTGTTTGTACCTATAACCTTTTCCCCATATTCAGCACCCAGCACTCAGCACTCAGTACTGAACGTATTCAGTACTGAACTTATAAAGTTACCGTGTGAGCATCCCTAATCCCTGGCACCTTCATAATCTCTGTCAAAACTCCCTCCGGTAAGGGGTCATCTAGACTAAGCACCATAACTGCGTCACCCCGCACAATTTTGCGGCCCACCTGCATACTGGCAATATTGACATTAAAACTACCCAGTAGAGAGCCAATTTTACCAATAATTCCCGGCATATCCCGGTGTAGGGTAAACAGCATATAGTGAGTGGGAGGAACATTAATCGGGAATTCGTCGATACTGGTAATGTAGATTTCCCCATCATTTAACAAAGCACCCGTTACAGAATGTTTCCCCATGGAACCGGTAGCTGATAGATCTAGGGACCCAGAATAGTCTCGCATCGAAGCATCCCTGGTTTCAATTACCCGAATGCCCCGCTCTTTTGCTTCAATGGATGCATTGACATAGTTTACCCGCTCTCGCAGTGCCTGGGAAAGTAAGCCTTTGAGGGCAGCAACCACTAAGGGCTGGCTTTCGTTGGTAGCTAACTCTCCCTGTAATCGGACATCAAGTAATTCAATGCGTCCCCCCGCCAGTTGAGCAACTAGGTTACCCAGAGTTTCTGCCAACTCCATGTATGGTCTGAGTTTTTCAATCACATTGGGTGACAATCCAGGAATATTAACTGCTGAACGGGCGGGTAAGCCTAAGAGGACATCCCGAATTTGTTCGGCTACATCAACAGCAACATTAACTTGGGCTTCTGTGGTAGATGCCCCTAGGTGGGGGGTCAGAACGATTTCTTTCCCCAATTCACGCAAGGGGGATTCTCCTAGTGGTTCTGATTCATAAACATCCAATGCTGCACCAGCAATCTTACCCTCTTTGAGTGCCTTAGCCAGGGCTTCTTCATCAATAATGCCTCCTCTGGCACAGTTGATAATTCGGGCAGTCGGCTTCATCTTAGCAATGGCTTCGTCATTAATCAGATGAGCGGTTTCTGGAGTTTTCGGGATATGGAGTGTGATGTAATCAGACTCGCGCAACAGCAAATCCATCTCGACTAAACGACAGCCTAGCTGTTCGGCCCGTTCTACCGAAATGAAGGGGTCATAGCCCAGCAACTTCATTCCCATTGCTCGGGCGACAGTTGCTACATGGGAGCCAATTTTACCCAAGCCAACTACACCAAGGGTTTTTTTGTAAACTTCTGTGCCAATAAAAAGCTTACGCTGCCACTTATTGCTTTTAACTGACTGATTGGCATCGGAGATATGGCGAGATAGGGCTAGCATCATTGCCAGGGCATGTTCGGCTGCGGCTATAGTATTCCCTTCCGGAGAGTTAACCACTACAATCCCATGACGAGTTGCTGCTGGAATATCGACGTTATCAACCCCAACACCAGCACGACCGATGATCTTGAGTTGCTTGCCCGCCTCAATTACCTCTTGGGTAACGCGGGTGCCAGAGCGAATCATCAGAGCATCATAGTCTGGAATAATTGTCAATAGTTCTTCCGGTGATAGATTCGGATTGAAATCAACCTGAGCAACTTGGGAAAGGATATCAATACCAGCTTGATCAATTGAGTCAGAAACAAGAACCTTAGACATGACCAGGAGATAGGTTAATGGGCTATACACACGGTGCTGGAGCTATGCCATGAGAAACTCAGATCAACCCCAATAGTAGTACAGATGAACCATCATCAAATAGCACTTAACTACAAGGAAATGTAGTTGAACAGGTCGATTTGTTCACATTCAGTAGCTCTGACCGCAGTATGCTATCTTAACGGCAAAGGTATCCCTGGATCGCTAGTGATCTAAAAGATTTTAAGTTTCCCCCATCTTTGATGGAAAATTTCTCAAAACTCTAACTGTTGAAAACCCCTGTGCTTGAGGCGGGGGATCAAAAGGAGCTCAAGGAAGAGTTCAAGTAAACTTTAAATGTAGATAATCAGCACAAGTGGCGATGAAATATGTGATTGCTGTATTCCCCAACCGCATTAAGGCAGAAGAAGCTTATACTGCTTTGGAAAAAGAAGAGTTACCTATGGATCGAGTAAGTATCTTGGGTAGAGGATATAAGAGTGCTGATGAGTTTGGATTCATTGACCCCAAACAACAGGGAATCAAGGGAGCCCGACGAATGGCATATTGGTTGGTTCCCTTTGGATTTGCGGCGGGTTATCTGTTCAATGTGCTAACTGAAATAAAACTGTTTGGCTTCTCTAGCGAAATTGGCAATCATCTCCTGGGAGGGGTATTTGGTGCGATCGCAGCAGCAATGGGTAGCGTTTTCGTTGGAGGTGGGGTTGGGTTGAGTGTTGGTAGTGGTGATGCACTGCCTTATCGGAACCGTCTGAATGAGGGAAAATACTTAATTGTTGTTCAGGGATCCGAGAGTTTGACAGAGCTAGGGACTAAAATTCTGCGTCAGTTCCAGCCGGAGACTATTCAACGGTATGAGTTCCTCTAGACTATTTAAGGGTTGCGCAATTATTTTGGTGGTAAAAATCCCAAAGGCTCAAAAAGTGGGAAGTAACTAAGCCTAAATGTAAATAAAAATTAATAAAAATTAATAAAGATAACTTTTATCTTTATTAATGGGTAATAGATGGTAAACGACACTGGTAACCTATTGCTAAATTCTGATTAAAATTTGAGGAAATACTTATTTAGAGCATTCTTTGAAAGAAAAACATCTTTAACAAGCTATTAGAAATGCTACCTAGAGAAGAACTTTTAAAAAGTGTAGAGAATCGAGAAGATGTGGCTCGTGTGATTGATCAAGCTGATCAAGCAATTAAGACTTGGGAGGTCGTATTGACTGATTTTCTATCACCGCCAGTTTTGGTAGAGGTTGCTCAGCAGTTTGAACGGTTGACAGAGGTGCAATTGCTGGCTTGGGGAGGATATCCTCAGGCGGAACGGCAACGGTTAGGGATCGCCCGTGAGGAATTGCCTCTGGATCAATCTCAGGTAGAGGTGGTGGGTTTGGATATTGCTGGGAATTTTTTGTTTGATACCGCAACTCACCGGGATTTCTTGGGAGCAATTCTGGGCACTGGATTGGTGCGAGAGAAGATTGGGGACATTATTGTCTTGGGAGAGCGAGGTGCTCAGGTGATTGTCGTACCAGAGTTGGTAGAGTTTCTGGAGCTGAATTTAAATCAGGTGCGTTCGGTACCTGTCAAAACTAAACGGATTGATTTGAGTGAACTCAAGGTTAAGGAGCCGAAAAAGAAACTCAGAACAACAACAGAAGCTTCCATGCGTCTAGATGCGATCGCATCGGCTGGGTTTGGTATGTCCCGCAGTAAGATGGTGGATTTCATTACCACTGGGGATGTGCGGGTTAACTGGAAAGAGGTCAAACAATCTAGCTATACAGTCAAATCTGGAGATTTGATTGCCATTCGCGGTAAAGGACGCTTGGAGGTTGGGGATGTCTCTATTACTAAAAAACAACGATATCGGGTTGAATTAACGCGATACATCTGAAACAGAGTGAGGCTTCAACATTCGCTGTGTTCAATCCCCTGTGTATAAGATAAATTGAGAAAGGTACACATAAAAGTCTATAGGTTGTCAGCACCCCATACCCTGACTGGGACTAAAGAGCCTGACTGGTTTTTCGTTCCCCGTCGCCCATAGCTGGGGTTTCTACAATACCTAGCATTTGTGATGAAAATTTATTAATGATTATTACGACTTCCGTGCTGCAAAGCTTACTGCAAGCTATACCTATACTGCGGTCACAGGTGTACTTTAAGTCTTCTTTGACCGCACTTTCCCATGCCATGGAAGATCAGGTATTAGCTGGCTCAGAGCAGCCGTTGGTCATTGCTAGCTTCCAGCGAGAGCGTTTCTACCGTCAGGAAGCTCATCGATATCGACGCATTGCTCAACAGACCCCCCAAGTCTATGTACTAGCAGCACCGGAAACAGAATTTAAGAGTAGTTCAGAGTATCACGAAACCGTGGCATTTGAACCCAACGATACCCTCTCTCAAGAATGGCATTTGGTAGTTATTGGGCAAAGCTACACAAACTGTTTGATTTGTCAAGAACGACCCTCACCAATACTAGAGGTTACCAATGGGGAAATGGACTCATCCCGACGTTTTGAAGGAATCTGGACATTTGACCGGACGGTGAGTAAAAAAGCAGCTGAGATATTACTCAATCGCATTCAAATTTACCGACCTGAACTAGCCGCTAAGATTGAACAGGCAAAATCTCAGTATTTAGACGATTCATTAGTAGTTAGTCCTCGATTAACCCAAAACTCCACCAGTAATCTATCCCTTCTCGACCAAGCTCAAAGTTCCGCCAATTCTGATCCTTTTGTCCAGCGTTTGGTGACTTACCTACAGGCAGGTCAGTATAAATTGCTCAAAGCCTATCGCTCCATTGCTGCTCAGGGCAAGAAAGAATCTCTGATCAATTCTATTTCCAACGCCATTAGGCGATCCCTTGATCCCAATGCCATTCTTGAAGTCGCTGTGCAAGAGTTGGGTAAAGCCCTTGATGCATCACGGTGTCTGATTTATCGCTGTAAAGCAACAGATACCACTACTATCATCAATCATGAGTTCTTAAAGCCCTCTAGTCAGGGGGATGAACCATTAGTGCCCACACTAGGAAAAATATGGCCATTGCAAGACAATTGCCTATTCCAAGAGGTTGTCCAGAGTGGAGAACGGATTTATGTAGAAGACACCCAGACAGATCCTCGGATTAACGGTACTAATTCCAGAAATAAAACTGGTAATCGACGATCAAAAACCTTGCACAATCTAGTCCAAGAGCTTGCCATTCGCTCTTGGCTGAAAGTACCAGTGCTGTATCAGGGTCAGTTATTGGGCATGTTAGATATACATCATTGTGGTTCCCAACCTTATCAATGGGAAAAGGATGAGTTAGCCTTAGTGGATGCGATCGCAACTCAAGTCGGTGTAGCTTTGATTCAAGCCGAAGCCTACGCCAACCTAGAAGATTTGAATCAGCAGCTAGAAGCTCTTGACCGCACCCGTAGCAATTTAGTAGCGATTACAGGTCATGAACTGCGCACTCCTCTCTCCACAATTCAAGTATGTCTTGAGAGTCTAGCTAGTGAGCCAGATATGTCCCTAGAATTGCGTCAGGTGATGCTCAATACTGCCCTCACTGACGCTGAACGAATGCGGAAACTGATTCAGGACTTCCTTACTCTTTCTCGCTTAGAAAGTGGTCGTGTGGAATGGCACCCAGAATCCCTCTCCCTAAGAGAGTGCATTGACCTTTCCCTGAGTAATGTTTGCGCTCGCCGTTCTGAAGATGAACGACCTAGTTTATCGCTTCAAGTTCCAGAGAACCTTCCATTAGTCAAAGCCGACGGGGAGTGGCTAGTTGAAACTCTAGCTAGACTTCTCGATAATGCTTGCAAATTTACCAGCCCACAAGGAGAAGTAAAAATAAGTATCCAAACACTGGATGATTCCATGATAGTAGTTATTATCGAAGATTCTGGACGTGGTATTGAACCCAATCGGCTGGAAGCTGTCTTTGACCGCTTCTATCAAGAAGAAGGTGCTCTGCGGCGAACTACTGGGGGAACAGGGCTAGGTTTAGCAATTTGTCGCCAAATTGTCAAAGGCTGGGGCGGTAAAATTTGGGCAAATTCAGCTGGCAAAGACCAAGGTTCTCAGTTTTACTTTACTGTTCCCATTATCCAAACTCCAAAATCAAAGCACTCAAAAGCTCGGCGTAAACGTTAGGGGATTCGAGATACCGAAAGTTTGGGATGGTACAAAAGTAGTGATTTTAGCTCCTGTTACCTTGACCAGACCCTAGCCGAATCACTAGATCTTTAGCACTACCAACGCAGGTTCCGTACACAGAACCCAAACCACTCGCGCTTTGCATCAAGACAATGAAGACCAGCTCACTAAGGGGACAATCGTTTAATCACCCAATCCCCATCCTCACCACCATTGTACAGCAACCGATCGTGGAGCCGACTGGGACGTCCCTGCCAAAACTCAATTTCTGATGGAATTACCCGGAACCCTCCCCAGTGCGGTGGACGAGATACCTCTTTATTTTCATAGTCTTGGTTCAGTTGCTGTAGCCGTTGCTCCAACACCTCACGACTAGGAATAACTTGACTTTGATCTGACACCCAAGCCCCCAACTGAGAACCCTTGGGACGGCTGTTAAAATAAGCATCAGACTCAGCGGCTGTTAGCTTCTCGACTCGCCCCTCAATCCGTACCTGTCGTTCTAACTCAGCCCACCAAAACGTGATGGCAGCCCAAGGATTCTCGATTAACTGCTGCCCCTTATTACTGTCATAATTAGTGTAAAAGACAAACCCCCGCTGATCGTAGCCTTTCAGCAGTACCATCCGGGCGGAAGGTTTGCCATCGGGTGTTGCTGTCGCTATTGTCATGGCATTCGGTTCTGGCAACTCGGCAGCCACTGCCTGGTCAAACCAAATTTTGAATTGCTCGAAAGGATTTGGGTGGACATCGGTTTCACTCAAACCCTTCAATGTGTAATCCTTACGTAAATCAGCTACTCTAGTATTCATGTTTCTTGCCTTACAATTGACCAGTTTTGGTGGCATCTTTGATATCTCCCTACGAAGCAGGTGTAGGCTTGAAGGGAACTCCAACTGCTGCTATACTGCACAAAGTCATAACTTGAGCTAATGGAAGATCCCCCCAGCCCCCAAAACAGCGGGGGGAGAACAGATAAAAAGTTCAGTTGATCACCGTGCCAAGTAGATGTCCTTCACCTGTGGGCGTTGGGACACCTGCGCACTTTACAGTAATCGGCAAGTTAAAAAAGCCGATTTTTCGTGTTATCTGTTGTAGAAGTAGGAAGCAACTGCAACGGTTTTGGATTAAGCTGATGCGACAGATTAATTTTTTGCTGATTTTCGCTTTATGTCTGGCACTAGTCTTATTTGGCTTGGAAAATACCCAATCTGTTTCCATTAGGATTATTGATGGTATCCAGGTTAAGGCTCCCTTGGCGATTGCACTGATTCTAGCCATGTGGCTTGGAGCAGTAATAGCCTGGTTATTCAACTTGTGGACGCGATTTATCAATTTTATAGGAACTCGTAAGATGGTTGGGCAGATACGCTCGAAGGATGAACAGATTAGACAATTAGAAGACGACATTCAACAATACAAAATTGAGATTGAACAGAAACAGTTGCTTTTATCGGCATCTGACCCATTGTCAGATAATCCACTATTAGACTAATTTTGGGATTGCCATTGGGGATTGGGAAAATGTCAAGGAACTGAATCTCCCCTATAGGCTATAGGATTCAATGCCTAAGCAATATAAGTCTAACAACAATGTTGTTTACTCTTGTAATTACCATGTTTTATGGTGCCCTAAGTACAACATACGAAAAGTTCTTACAGGCAACCTTGAGACCAGGCTCAAAGAGTTAATTAGAGAAGCTTGCCGGAACATGGACATTGAAATTATAGAGATGGAAGTAATGCCAGACCATCTACATCTTGCTATCGAAGTTAACCATAAGTTTGGAGTTTATAAAGCAGTCAAACATTAAACGGATTTATTCTATATATCAAAATAATTCCCCCAACTTCGCTCTAGACTGCCTACGCTTTGGAATAAAAGCTATGGGCGTTTGTACCGTTTCGGTGGGTCTATCGAAGTTATTAAGAAGTACATACAAGACCAACAGCGCCAGTAAGTTGTTCTATTTGAGCAGTAAACTTTACTGCCCATAGACGAATATAACTGCTACCATTTAATAATGCCGAAAAATAGCAAATTTATGGTTTCTTTTCAGATCAATCCTGTTTGTTTCAGAGGTTGTATTCAATGTCTCTACAACAGTGAAAATTCAAGAGGTAAAATTTAGGCTTCCTGATTTTCGTTCTCCTATTTGTCCTCCCTCCAAATCATAACAATATCGATGCTACCGGACTTGATGTCACCCCTTACAGGACTTCCGGAATAACTTTACTTGTAGAGTCACCCTACTACTTATAGCTTATAGCGTTTGGTGCCCAGTTTTGTGTAAGTCCTGCTGTCAGTTAATTGACCAACAGTATCAAACAAGACATGGCTATATATCTTTAGTCTATTGACTTGATCCTATAGATGACTACAACACCTGCTACCGAAGCGATCGCTATTCTCATTGATGTGGCACAGCGGGGAGAAATTGACCCATGGGATGTTCAGGTAATTGATGTCATTGACCGCTATCTAAGTACACTAGCATTAGACAGTGATCCAGAACTTGGATACCGTGACACGGACTTGTCTCAGTCTGGGCAAGCGTTTCTATGGGCATCCATGCTAGTTCTACTGAAAGCCGATACCTTGGAACGTTTAGAAGAACCGGAGGAGTTAGAGGAATCCGAAGAACTCGATGAGTCCGAGGAAATTGGTGGCAGGGGAGATAGAGGTTTGCCTCGCAATCTAGAACGTCATCTACGCCGTCGCTCTGCTGCCCGACCCCCTAAAAGACGCCCAGTAACCCTGCCAGAGCTAATTCAACAGTTGCAGGAGATGGCAGCCCAACTGGGTGAAAACCCCTTACCTTCCCCTAAAAAAGGGACTCGCTCTAGTGCCCGTAGTCAGGCAGCTCGTATTGCCCATCTAGCTCACGATGAAAACCTGACCGAGATTGCCACACGGCTGGAGGAATTTCTATGCCGCTACTGGTATGAGCTAGCGGCAGACAAAGATTGGCTGAATTTAAATCAGTTGTTAGAGTGGTGGACGTTATCCCCATCATCTGTTGCATCAACTTCCGTTGGTTCTTCTTACCAGGAGGATAAACTCGGAACAGCCAAGATGTCGGGAAAAGCTGACACAGAAACAGCAATCACTCCTATTGAATCACCAATAGGGGACAGAGTTAGTGTTTTCTGGGGACTGCTATTGTTATCTGCTCAGTCTAAGGTTGAGTTATGCCAAGAGGAATTCTACCAAGATCTAAAAATCCGTAAATTGGAGTCATGAACCCCACGCTTAAAAGCGGGGGGTTGTAAAATCAACTAGCCTTGTCAGGAAACCAGGAATTCTCAGCTGGGGTCACTTAAAGCATCACTCAAAGCATAGGTTAAAGAAAATCGCAGCTTGCAAGTCCGCTGTGTAATAGCAGCAATGATGAAAACAAGTTAGGGACTTTAGTGCCTTGTGCTAATAGTGGGTGAGAGTTCAAGGACTAGTTAGAATCGTACTCAATTGCCCACATCAACCTCTATGGATTTAGTTTAAGGAGAAAAGATACATGAAAGCCATGATTCTGGCAGCTGGCAAGGGAACTCGCGTTCGCCCTATCACTTACACTATTCCCAAGCCATTGATTCCCATCCTGCAAAAACCAGTAATGGAGTTTTTACTAGAACTATTACGACAACATGGCTTCAACCAAATTGTGGTCAACGTCTCTCACTTGGCTAACGAAATTGAAAGCTATTTCCGAGATGGGCAACGCTTTGGCGTTGAAATTTCTTATTCCTTTGAAGGTCGCATTGTCGATGGTCAACTGGTTGGGGAAGCCCTCGGCTCAGCTGGTGGCATGCGTAAGATCCAGGACTTTTATCCCTTCTTTGATGATACATTTGTGGTGCTCTGTGGTGATGCCCTGATTGACCTGGACTTGACCGAAGCACTTAAGTTCCATAAAGAAAAGGGAGCAATTGCTACCCTAGTGGCAAAACCTGTACCACGAGAACAGGTTTCTAGCTACGGTGTCGTAGTTACAGATGAAAGTGGTCGAATCAAAGCTTTCCAAGAAAAACCCTCAGTGGAGGAAGCCCTCAGTACCAATATCAACACAGGAATTTACATTTTTGAGCCAGAAATCTTTAAATATATCCCCTCTGGTCAGGAATATGACATTGGCGGCGAACTGTTTCCCAAACTTGTGGAAACGGGGGCTCCTTTCTATGCGGTGCCAATGGATTTCCAGTGGGTTGATATTGGTAAAGTGCCAGATTACTGGCGAGCTGTTCGAGGTGTACTGCTTGGAGAAATCAACAATGTACCGATTCCCGGCAAAGAAGTCGCTCCCGGAATCTATACTGGCTTAAATGTGGCGGTGAATTGGGACAAAGTAGATATCAAAGGTCCGGTTTACATTGGTGCTATGACCCACATCGAAGATGGGGCAAAGATTATCGGACCAACTATGATTGGTCCCAATTGCTGGATCTGTAGCGGAGCAACCGTTGAGAATAGCGTAATTTTTGAATATTCTCGCCTTGGAGCCGGAGTACGTCTAGTGGATAAGCTAGTGTTTGGACGCTATTGTGTTGATAAGACTGGTGCGGCTATTGATGTTCAGGCGGCAGCCCTAGATTGGCTGATTACTGATACCCGCCAGAGTTTGCCTGTCACTGAACCAGCAGAACGACAAGCGATCGAGGAAATCCTGAGCAGCAAGAGTTAACAGGTTCACGTAAATCCCCGTCCTGATAGAAGGCGGGGATTTACCCAGCTAAACAGCTTTAAAGAAACTTTCCAATTCAGGATCACAGCAAGAGGATCACGGGTATTTGGTAGTTGCTACATTGAAAGATGGACTATAATAGAAAGAAGAAATAACTGCAAGGGGCCTTAATGGTTTCGACGTGTTGGTGAAAGCTGACCCGTGATTCAGGTCGAGAGTGAGTCTTCTCTCGGAAATACCGGACTCAAAAAAATTGTAACTGCGAACAACATCGTTCCTTTTGCTCGTAAGGCTGCACCTGCTGTTGCCTAAACACCTATAAACAGGTTCGAGCGTCTGTAGTTTGACTCCGTTAAGGACTACGGACTTAACCCCAACGGATGCTCTAGTAAGCTGTCTTTGGTCGGTTTGCTAGCTAAGACTTCACCAAAGCATCCTGTCATCCGGGATAAGGGATGATCCCCGCTCCGAGGGTTAAAGGGGCTAGGCCTGTGAATGAGCGATAAGTAAATAACCAGGGCGGACACGGGTTCAATTCCCGTAGGCTCCATTAAAAAATAAATATGACCTATTAAGATTGATTTCCTGGATTTATCCCGGTACATCAACGTTAATTTTTATTCTCCTAGGGAGCATGAAAGTGATTATTCCTCAACTTGTCTCACCATTCAATACTTCCACTGTATTTATTGGTCTGTTTATAGCAGTTATCAACATGGTTCGGTAAATCTTGGCAAAATAGGATTAATTTGACTGCTAAAAATAGCAGTGGTTATCCTGTGATTAATTAATTAATATGTTAAGGATACGTATTTATTGGCTTAAGCTAACCCCACCTCAATCAAACATTCTCAATCAAACATTGTAGATTGGGTTAGCTTAAGCATTCTGTTCAACCCCGATTTAATACTCCAGATTTAGTAGTATTAGGTTAACAGCTTATAAACTGAGCTTAATAAGCACCATGCCTATTCAAGATTACCATGATAGTTTTCAGAATCAGCTTCAGGTCGTAGCCGATAGACCACTTATGTTGGTAATCCAAGTCCATAAGAACCACATCTTCAAAGTCAGTCACCTTTGAACGACCATTGACTTGCCATTCACCGGTGATTCCAGGTTTAACTCTTAAACGCTTGTAGTGATGGCGGTTGTAGCCCATGACTTCATCAAAGGTAGGAGGACGAGTTCCGACTAGGCTCATCTCTCCGATCAAGACGTTCCAGAATTGGGGAAATTCATCAAGACTGGTGCGGCGTAGAAAGCCTCCGATCCGACTGATACGGGTATCATTTTCATTTTTGAATATATGACCTTTAGCTTGGTTTTCTACTAAGTGCTTGAGTTTGTCTGCACCCACAATCATTGAGCGGAATTTCCAGATTCGGAAGGGTTTCCCATTTAGACCACAACGGATCTGACTATAAAATAATGGGCCGGGATCGAATATCGAGATAGCGATCGCAATGGGAATTGCAATGCTCACGGTAATTAATAATCCAACCAAAGCTCCAATAATATCAATTAATCGTTTGATATTACTGTTGGCAGACTGATGAACCTCTTGCTTAAATAAACAACTTGGGATTCTCTTATCCCAAATTTGTGAATCAACCGAGGTATAAGCAGAAGACTTGGAGATAATCACGGCTTTATATTAGTTATCTAAAGTTGATTAAACGACGGAATAATTGCTTGAAATCCCCAGGCTGATAGAACAGTTATGCTCAAGTAAGCTAACTTGCTTAGGTAGTTTTTGCCCAAACTTTACGGAAGAGTCTCCTGCCATTTTTTAAAATATTTGGTAGGCACCCACTAACCCTAAAGTCTTTGTTGTCAACTAAATAGTCTATTAACCAGACCGCTGAAAACTTTAAAAGTTCCCGCTAATGTCGATATTTTTTCAAAAAAAGTAAATTATATATAGGTAGATGACCTTGTCATTTTTATTGACCGCCTTATTAATAATTTTTAATCGAAGCCTCTGATTATAGTATTTTGGTTTGTCAAAAAAGGAGTAGTATATTTTGTATCATTTCATTGAACTTTCACATTTTAGGGACGAATTCGTGAAGGAATTGTGAATTGGGGTTGAATTAATTGACTTCCTGTATGAATTTTGATATAATAAATATTTTACTATTATTAATCAACCAATGACTGGAAATGATTAGAGGTAAAGATAATCCAATTGATGTTAAGTTGCTAGGTAGACATCCGTCAAGACTACCTCTGAGACCAAATCCAGGTTAAAAACCTCCTTTATAATCAAGTCATGGGGCGAAGCCTTAGGTGAAAGGCAGGTAAACCCAAACTTATCTAGCCGCAACTTCCCTCTTGACTGGGCTAAAAAGGGGCTATAAAAGCGGATTTCAGATCACAGATAAGTAAACACGGCTATAGCTTAGCCATGTTGCCAGCTTGGCAGTAATTTTCAATAATTTACCGAAAACAGAACAGACGCGCTTCATCCGAGTCTATTAACAGCGTCCCACGGATTGCTAAGGGCTGACGCCCCGCTGCCCGAACAAGGAAATACGCGCCCCTCGTGGTAGCCCCGTCTTTTTAAAGCGGGTTAGAAGTTTCCGCAAGAATAGTGCAGCCTTTATAGTTGGTAGGCTATGCATTAAAGGTGACAGGTTTTGTTGTAAGGCTGCACTATTCTAAGGTTTCGTCTCCGGGAGGAAACGCGACACGGCAGTGCGAGCAATCCCTCGCACTGCCGTCAAAAAAAATGTATAATAATGATGATGTGAGTAAAGGCAGACGCCTACGTGATGAAGCGACTCTAGTACCGGAGAGATACCGACCCTGGCCAAAAGGCCACGCTACGCGAACAACGATTACATTGCGCTAATCCTCTTGTGAACGGGTAAATAATTGCAGATCGCAGAGCGTACCGAACTGGCAAGCGTGGTAGTACCTCGAAAGCATAATTTTTGCAAGAAAAGTAGCGGGAACTGTTGGGATTGAAGTGACTGACAGAACTCAGTAGGGGCGCTTTGACTACGCCTGTAAGATTCGTTCATGGATTCTTAACGAATCCCCGCGTCTAATGACCGGGGAGTGTCAACCATCTGTTCACACAAATCTGTCAACGCATTAATAGTAGCAATGGCTTCTGAATGGTCAAGGGAGTCATTGGTTCGAGATGTCTTCTGGGACTCTGGGGTACCATCGGCTAAGTGCGATTGGCCATAGGCCACGCTACGCGATGCTCGGTACGAGCCGCTACGCGAACGCAATGGTGTATTTTCTTCAGACAATCCTATGCCCCACGATTGAGGCAACTCTCCTGTTAACCAATCCATTGGTGGTTCCTGATTCAAATCTGATTGGCCTTTGGCCACGCTACGCGAACGGTCAGACACCACCTCAGTCATAGTCAGAGAGTTTTTGGACAATAAGGTTTCCGGATGTAATTGAAAGCTATCCTTATCCTCAACTTGAACCTGTACATCCGGTGGTTGTTGTGAGGAAGACCATACGCTTGAAGCTTCTCGTCCTAACTGCTGAGCTAGACGATTCACAAAGGCAGCAAACAACATTTCTCCCTGCATGCCTAAGCTGTGCATTTTTTCAAGTTCCTCAGATAAAGACTCCTGGTAACCTTGAAGATCTCTGTGTAGGGTCTCAAAAATCAACCGCTGGTTAACATCTATATTCTGTATGAGTTGATCAGATTGTTTTTGAAGCTGCTGTAGTTGCTCAATGACCTTTTGTCTTTGGGCTACAGCAACAATCTCGTCCTGATTTGAAGGCAATCGGTTGATTGAGTCATCACTAGTGGGATTCTGTTTTAAGTGAGCTTCCCAATTCGCTAAAATTTGAGATAGCTTTTGGGTCAAGCTTTCGACAAGGCGGTTGATTAGCCCTTGTGATAAGTAGTCTGAAGCAAACTGCACATTTGCAGTTTGTTGTTTGGTATAGTAATCCAGCTGCTGCTTGGTACTCTCCAAATGCTGAATTTCTCGTACCAGAGACTCCCGCTGTTGCTGTAGAGCCTCCAACTCTACCTGCAATGGTTTCGTGAAATCGGTACGTAGAAGGTTCATTTCTTGAGTAACCGCTTGCAGGATTTGCTGCACTCCCTCCTGAACAGATGTGGGTACTCCCGTCTGAGATGGGGTTACTGTAGTAGTTGTATTGTCCGATTCCACCCCTAGCTTTTGCTGTTGGGAAACTAGGTAGCTACGAACTTTCCGCAAAACCTGGTGTGCAGCCGCTAGGTCACCAGACTTGAACCATGGTAGAGGAAAGTCAGGCTTATGGAGGATGTGGTCAATATCAGCAATCAGAGATTGAATGTCGGTTTGAGCAGTCACTTTGAAACCCTTGACGAGAACAAATTGAGTCATACAGGAGTGAGAGTCAGCCCCCTGTGTCTAATGTTAAATTGCCAGAGTCACCAAACTATTACAAATTGTTCATCATGGAGCATAATAACTGTACTTACCCGATGTGATTATTGCCAAGCCCTCTACCAGAATTAGCCTACCTCAGCTCACTGCAAGTAGTTTAGCTCCAGTAGAATCTTTGTTTGTCAAGGCAATTTCACTCACATCAGTCATTTTCGTTGGTCTACCAAAGGTGGTGAGGTTAAGCAGATCTGCTTCATTGGCTTCTTTTAGTTGACACAGGCAAACTCCCTGACTCACTTGATTTGACAGCGGATCATCTATCTATTCAAGGTGTTTACGAAGCGCTCATGATCCCATGGAAGACCGATACAATTCATCTGAAGTTAACTCTAATGTTCATGATTCGATGGCTAGCACTCCTTTTTTTGCTGGCTTACCAGATTCTAGTGTCAAAAAAGCCATTATTAATATGGTTACCCGTAGCCATCCTGCAAATCGAGTGATTTTACTTGAGAATGACTGGGGGGGGTCTGTCTATTTCATCTTAGATGGTTGGGCAAAGATTCGCACCTATAACATGGATGGGAAGGAAGTGACCCTCAATATTCTTGGGAAAGGAGAAATCTTTGGTGAAATGGCAGCGTTAGAAGAAGTACCTCGTTCAACAGATGTGATTACCTTAACCCCTACAACCATTGGTAGTATACCCGCTCAGGATTTTACCCAGTTAATTCATACGGAACCTTTGGCTGGTGTCCACTTAGCTCAGTTGATGGCAAAGCGTCTGCGTCAGGTTAACCGACGCCTACGCTTGCGGGAGTCAGATAGTACCTCACGAGTGGCAGACACCTTGTTGTTTCTAGCTGAAGGACAAGGCAAATTGAAACAAAGAGGAACTGAGATTCCTAACTTACCTCATCGAGAGATAAGTAGCCTTAGTGGATTGGCGCGGGAGACGGTCACACGAGTCCTGACAAAGCTGGAGAAGAAAGGCTTGATCATGCGGGATCAGGATACCCTTTTTATCTGTGATCTGCCTGCTCTAGAAAAGATGATTATCTAGTCTTGAGATATAAGGTATCTCCAAATGAGGAGAAATTTGAGATGGGCTAAGATGCAAGGGTACTTTAACAGTATCTCTTCTGTTATCATCTGTCCCTTTCCTCAAGAGGTTCCTAAATTTGCATGAGTGATTCTTTTGATGATGGTCAAGCTGCTTCACCAGATCTCTTTGCCCAATCTAAACACAAACCCACAAAATCAACAATGGAATCCCCTAAGAGCAATGCTGATGTAACTGAGATCGGGGATCAATTAACTGGGGAGCAAAATTACCCAATAGAGAAGAGGGAACCTAGGGCAGTCTACAAACAATCCACTTCTGCGAACTCCCCTAACCTGATTAATGGTCTAAATCCTAGACCTCAGACACCCATAACCATGGTAGAAACAGCGTTTCTGGCCAGTACCGCCAGCTTGATTTGGCTGATTAATTATTACTTTCCTCTAGGACCAATACTCAAAATGTTTTTCCCAGTGCCGATTGCTTTAGTCTACCTAAGGAGGGGCAATAGGGCATCCTGGATGGCAGCACTGGTTTCGGGGTTGTTACTATCAGTGCTTATGGGAGTAACTCGCAGTATTATCTTTTTGGTCCCTTATGGTCTGATGGGTGTACAACTGGGAGCTTTCTGGAAACGTCGAGCTAGCTGGCTGCTTTCCATTAGCATGGGTACGCTAATTGGTACAATAGGCTTCTTTTTTCGGTTTTGGTTGTTCTCAATTCTATTGGGGGAAGACCTCTGGGTTTACGTGATGACCCAGGTGACAGGATTATTGGATTGGTGGTTTGTCAAGCTGGGGTTGCTATTTCAGCCCAGTCTATTTCTAGTTCAAACTTTGGCTATAGTAATGATTATTATTAACAATGCCATTTATTTATTTGTAGTGCATATTGTAGCTTTACTAATGCTCGACCGATTAGGAAACCCGATTCCTAGACCACCAAACTGGGTAAAAGTTTTGCTGGATTACGATTGAGCTATTAGTCATTGGTCACTTGTAATTGCGAAGAGACTGTTTGTTATACTTTCAACGGTCAGATTAAGCGCTACTTGGGGGCTACGCTTTACGCAAACAGTTATCAGCTCTGAGCCTTTGGAGCTTACAGCTTAAGCTTGATTGATTACCTTTAGCTCAGTTTATGCCCGTGGGAAGTATGGCAATCGTTCTTTTATTTAATCTAAATTTATGGAATTATATTGCTAATTTTATTTTTTTGTGAAATAAAAAGTATTACTATTAAATAGTTAAATATTTACTACTTTATTTGCTACTTTTTAGAAATTATTCTGTTAACTTATCCAAAGTTAACTGTTCCCTTTAACCACAATTAATCTGTAGTGTAGTATGTTTTTTCTATTTCATATAAGAACTAAGGACTAAGGATTAAGGACTAATGATCCGAGTTTATACCCAGCAGGTAAAGGGAAAACGGTGGTTACAGCAGTATCAGGGATGCTCACCGGTATTTGCTTGTATTTTAGGATTCACTGCTACTGGGTTGATTCCAGGCATTTCTGCTGCTGGTGCTACCCCAGATGATCGTCAGTATACTGCGATCGCAGATGCTGAGTTTTTGGTCAATGGAGTTACTCGCCAACCTCAATATCCCCTTCCTCCTCTAACTGTGGGAGTATCCCCTGTCTTTATTTCCCGTGCTGTAGTTGAGGCATTTAACCTACCGATCTATCTGTTCAATGCTGGTTTACCTCACCCTCCGACAGTACCAGCGATTGACTTAGGTGGTATTCCTGCTAAGTGCCTAACTTCTGGCAATGCCTTGCCCCTGGAAACAGTCAAACGACTATTTGAGCAAGGTTTACAGTGGGGAGAAAAGCTAGCAAATGTGGTTGGTGATAGCTATCTGATTATTAGTGAGTGTGTGGTTGGGGGAACTACCACCGCACTTAGCCTGCTCACTGGCTTGGGGATTGATGCAGCTGGCAAGGTTAACAGTAGCCATCCCCAGTGCAATCATGGTCAAAAATGGGACGTGGTGCAGCTGGGGTTACAACGAGCTGGGTTAGGGGGTAGGGGAGCCGGGGAGCTTCCTGAAAGCGAACCTAGGAAGAAAAATTCACCGTTTCACCCCTACCACCCCGCACCTTTATACTCCGTCACCTCCTCATCCTCTCACCCCCTCACCCCCTCACCACTTGATCACTTAAAGCTAGTGGCAGCGGTGGGAGATCCGATGCAAATTGCCGCAGCAGGTATGGCAATGGCAGCTAGTCGTCGCTGTGGCGTTTTACTCGCTGGTGGTACCCAAATGCTAGCGGTTTATACCTTAGCACAGGCATTGGCAGAGTCGGTTTTAGCTTACCCCAGTATTACTGAGGGTAATTCCCTAGCATGGCAACCAGCACAAGTAGTTGTGGGAACAACTCGCTGGGTGGCAGAAGACTCGACTGGTGACACGGTTGGATTAGCACAAGATATTGGGAGTGTACCCCTTTTGGCAACACAATTGAGTTTTACCCAGTCTCGTTATCCTCAGCTACAGGCATATGAGCAAGGATATGTCAAGGAAGGTGTGGGTGCTGGAGGATGTGCGATCGCAGCCCACCTTTATAAGGGTTGGAACTCGGCTGAATTACTTCAAGCCATTGAAAACTTGGTGGAGCAATATGGTCTTTCTCTGAGGTGATTGTTGTTGGAGCCAGTGAAAAAACACTTTACAGTCTGACCAAGTTAGTTATAAAATCCTTGGCAGAGGCACTGATTTGTTTTAGCTATTAACCTTGAACCCTGAGGCTAATCTGGAGAAGACTGGCAATTAGGAATGAATTCGCTGTGCTAGGAGTTGTTCTTCTAAGGCAGCAATCCGATTGTAGGCTGCTGTAAGTTGGGCAGTTAAGCGTTGGACTTGAATATCGGCAGAGATATTATTGTTGCTATTGCTAGAGAAACTACCTAGCCCAGAGTTACTATCAATCAGCACATCTTTATGTTGGGTCAGTAGGTTAATGGCACTTTGACTTTCGTGGGTCCGGGGTATCGGTTGCCCAGTTGGCTGAGATTGCTCAGTTTCCTGCCTTGAACTATTTTTGAGTTCAGAAAGACCTTCTGAAACCTTCAAACTGAGTTTTTCGATGGCTTCGCACAGCGTATCTACTCTATCACTTAGAGCCATGATTTGATTTTGATATTCATCCATAGGATTTTAAACTACCATAACTTAGTTCTCTTTTTATCCTAGTCACTTAAGGATTAAAATCCGATGAATTGCTGATTTATTTAACTATTGTCAAGAATATGTCAAAAATCCGCTCTAAACTCCTTAGAGTCTGTTTTCCAGAGTAATTTTTTCAAAAATGCCAGATAGCCGCTGTATATCTTAATATTTACCCTGATTAATTCAACCTTAATTAATAATTGTCTTTTATCCCAAGTTCCGCACCACAATTAGCACAATCGGTTTTTTCGGAATTAATTCCTTGGCATTAGTGATTTTTAATACATAACGTACGGATAGTTTTGCCCATGTCATTACCTGATCTAACTCCTAGAGAGATGGTCAAGTAATCGAAGTTGACAAGATAACCAATCAGTGCATTAACTGCTTGATCTGGATATTTCTATCTCCCGATCACTCTATCTTACAGATCTAGATTTTTTAGCTAGTCCGCGAGAAGCCCCGCGCTCTACCTGATAAGGTGAGCGTCGGGATGATAGCGGGGCAATGAAGTGAAACGGAATTGCCGACTAGGTATTTTTTGGCTCAGGGAAACGAGCTATTAAACTTCTTAGCAACTCAGATGAAGTCATCCCCCTTCGGTCGGCTTCCTGTTTTAACTGCTGTTTTTCAAAATTAGTCATTCTGATTACAAATCGTTGATATTTGATTTTTGAATTGACACCTGTTACAACATTTGTTACCTTTATAGTAGGTCGAAAAATAGGAGATAGCAACAATGAGGTCAGCTTATCAGTACCGGTTAAGATTAACAAAGCCACAAGAAGCGGAAGTAGAAAGATGGTTGGATATGCTCCGTCATCAATATAACTACTTATTGGCTGATAGGTTTAGCTGGTATGAGCAAAATCGTTGTTCTATAAACTCCTGTCCTTTGGTGTGTCACTTGCCAGAACTAAGAAATAATCCTGATTACTTTTCTCAGAAAAAGACTTTACCTCAACTAAAAAAGGATAGACCTTGGTACGGGGCAGTTCAGTCTCAAGTTTTGCAAGATTGCGTTAAACTGGTAGACCTAGCCTTTAAACGTTTCCTGAAAGGAGACAGTAACGGAAAGAAAAGTGGCAGGCCAAGATTTAAAAGTAAAAATAGATACAAATCGTTGACTTTCCCCGCTCTTTCTAAGAACCCGATAACTGGGAGTATTTTGACTCTTCCTAAATTTGGGAAGGTCAAAATGATTTACCATCGGCCTATCCCCGAAGGGTTTAAAGTCAAAACGGCTACCATAACCCGAAAAGCTGACGGGTACTACGTCACACTATCTATTCAGGATGATTCTGTTCCAAATATTATCCCAGTAGATAGCGCCTCTAGTCCTGTTGGGATAGATATGGGTCTTAAGTCCTTTCTGGTTAAGTCGGATGGCTCTGAGGTGCCAATTCCTCAATACTATCGGAAAGCTCAAAAACTACTAAAGAAGATTCAAAAAGCCGTTAGCAGATCCAAAAAAGGTAGCAACAACAGAAAAAAGGCTGTTATTAAACTAGGGAAAGCTCATAAAAAAGTGGCCGATACTAGAAAAGATTTTCACTTCAAAACAGCGAAAAACTTACTAGACAATCACGACCTAGTTGTTCATGAGAAGTTAAATATTAAGGGTTTGGCTAAGACTAAAATCGCCAAGTCTGTACTAGACGCTGGCTGGGGTTAATTCCTGTCTATACTGTCAACCAAAGCCGTTCGCGTAGCGTGGCCTACGGCCTTAAATGCTGGGTTACTTACAGTTGCAGTGAATCCTCGAAATACTAGCCAAAACTGTTCCAATTGTGGGAAAAAGGTACCAAAGAAACTGAAAGACCGCATTCATTCTTGTCCTCATTGTGGATACACAGCAGATAGGGATGTGAATGCGGCGATCAATGTATTAAATTTGGCGGTAGGGCATTCCGTCAGTAGTAAAGCTTGCCGAGCAACCGAAGGGATACCTGGTGTTGGCAAGAAGCCCGCGTTGTCCCGTTAGGGCAACGTCGGGAGTATGTCACAGTTAGCTCTGAAACAGGACTGTGTGTTCAGGGGGAGGAGAGGCAGGAAAAGGGAGACCAAGCTGGTGTTTTCGTTCTTTTGATCGTGCTTACTCTTAATTAACTTACATTAATAACAGTATAACTATTATTGATTTTAATTAATGTTACATTGATGTAAAATTAGATTCAGATGCCTTAGCCCTTGACTTGGATTAGTTTTGTTAACCAGACTATGAGTAGTTGTTAATTGATTAGATTTACTAGATCTAGCAGATGGCTGTTGGTCTAAGAGATCACAAAAGTCAGTTAATTGGTAATAGCTATGGTAGTTGCTATTGAGCCAATGTAAATTAAGGTCAAATAGTTGGTAACCAGAGGAAATTCAGAAATACTTATGAAGCGACGCTCCTTGATACTAGGTGCTAGTACCATAGCCCTTAGTCAGTTAGCATCTGGTTGTACTGGACAACAAGCCTCTTTAAAGGTAAGGCTGTTGCAAAATTCAATCCCAGTTCAGCTGTTGGGTGAATTTCGTAAGACGTTAAAATCACGGCCA